>CAZJQF010000006.1:8277-37488 GCA_964547925.1 uncultured Dehalococcoidales bacterium | reverse complement strand
AGTGGTCTTCCTTCAACATCGCTATCGTCAGCCTTTGCCGCCGCGTCATTGCGAATGCCTGACACTGAGCCAGATGATAGCCTTTATCCTTTTTCGGTCTGATAGCTCCCTCCGGTATTTCCTCTTCCCTTTCCAGCATCTTAACCGCAATAGGGGACGTCTTTAACAGTAAAGCCAATTCCAGCTCTTCACCGAAATGATTATAATCTTTTATTGTAAGCACCGAATTTACTCCGAATTAGCGATAAAATAATCTCACCCGGCATAATCACCTGGTTTATTGCCCTATATCAGACCAATTAAACCAGGTGACATTGATATTCAACTGATTAGTTTATTCGGATGTTATAGCATCACGGTTCCGCCATCGACAAATATGACTTGGCCGCTGATAAAATCCGAATCTGCCGAGGCTAAAAATACCGCTGTACCGACAAGGTCAGATGCCTGTTCCCGTCTCTGCATCGATTGTTCCGAAGTTGCAAATTTGAATATCTGGTCGCTGTCCTGTTGTGACAGGCTGGCTTCCGTAGCCGTAAAACCCGGTCCGATAGCATTCACATTGATACCTGATGCTCCCAATTCTCTGGCTAGAGCGTGAGTGAGTGTATAAACCGCACCCTTACTGCACGCATAAGGCAAGTACATCCGGGCCGCCGGTACCTTGGCAACGTTGGAGGCAATATTGATGATTTTGCCTTTAGATTGTTTAGCCATTAACGGGGCAATTGCTTTACAGCATAACCACGTTCCCTTAACATTAACAGCGAACATCTTGTCCCAATCGGTACCTTTCCAGCTATTCCACGGAGTAGCATTGATACCAAACCATATTGCTGCGTTGTTCACCAGAATATCGACTTTACCGAATGCTTTGATTACTCCGTCAGCCATGTTCTGGACGGAAGCTTCGTCAGAAATATCAACATGTATTGCCGCGGCCTGCCCGCCTTTATCTTTTATTTCTTTAACTACACTTTCGGCTCTTTCCAGACTGATATCGGGTATAAATATTTTGGCACCCTCTTCGGCAAATCTTAAGGCGAACGCCCGCCCGATACCCCGACCTCCGCCGGTTATGATCGCTACTTTATCTTTTAGAACTCCAGACATTTATGCCTCCCTGTCATTATGTATTAATACCCATTATTTTATAGATAATTATCCCTGATTGCCAAAAAATACCTCTATTTATATTCGCCGAATTCCTTTGCGGTATCTACCATAGCTTTAACGTTTTCCGCTTTAACTGCATCGAAAAAAGCCCCGTTACTGACGATATAGCCGCCGTCTTTTCCGGCCACGTTAATCAGTTTCTTAACGTACTCTCTTACATCTTCAGGTTTTCCCAGTTTTAACATAGCTGAAGAAACATTGCCGCAAAGACAGGCGGTCTGCCCCAGAGTCTTCTTGGCCAACTCCATGTCACTCAGGTCAATCATCCATAACGACGTGCCTTTAGGTAGGTCGTTAATCGCTTCGAAACGAGTATTATAGCCACCCTCCGCCGCCACAAAAGGTATTACGCCTTCTTTGATTAACCCCAGGATAACTTCACGTAAAGTCGGCCAGTAAAATTTATTGAATTGTTCCGGAGACAGAAAACCGTCCGCTCCTTTGTGCAAAGGCATAAAAATGAAAGGCTTCCCGTTCATCTGTGCGGACGATACCCCCATCTTAATCATCAATGGGGTCATTGCCTCCATTGCTTTAAGCAGCTTGTCCGGCTGGCGGAAAATATCCATCATCACCCCGCGGGTGCCGCGTAAGGTATCGCCGACAACATCGAACGGAGCTTTGGTATAACCGGATAAAAGACTCGGATAACCTGCTTCGGTGGTTTCTTTGTTCCAGGCACCGATTGCCATTACCCATTTTAAAGCTTCATTACCGGCCTCCACTAAAGCTTTTAAGGCCTCCTGCATCGGCGGCGTGCCGAAGGGGATAAAATTATACGCGACACCGTACATTTCCTGGATTCCCGTCAGAGTCGGCAGCATCGTAAAAGGTTTAAAGGCGCCGAAGACACGCGGGAAATAGATATTGGCAAAGAAATTCGATGGGTCATCGATTAATGCGTCGTACTCATCTGCTTTCATGTATTCGCCTTCGTTAGTCTGATACGACTGTTCCGGTGATACCCCGTGACCCGGCCAGGAATATAATTTATAATCCAGAGCCTCGAAGAATTTTCCCGGACCCGGCATATCGGCACCGATATGGGCATCGGCTTCAAAATCCCGAAGGAACTTCCAGAAAGCTTTAGAAAGTTTTGTATAGTCGTACATCATGTCATAAGGGGTAAAACCGGCGTTATAAGCCGGGAAAAAGCTGGGGAACACCGTAACCGGCACCCGGTCCGGCAGTTTTTTCATCTGCACGGCGTCTTTTATCCTAGTTACCCTGGATTTGTATTTTTTCTCCGCTTCCGGACTCGCAAATTTTATATCTGGCGGATTGAGCAGTTTATCAAAATATGCCTCTTGTTTTTCACTCGATGTTAAAATAGCCATTCCTTTTCCTCCTCCGGTTATTTTCATCATTTTACATTATTTAATACTAAAGGCCAAGATACGCTTTTTTGATATGTTCGTTTGTGAGTAATAACTGGCAGGTACCTTCTAGCCCTACACGTCCGTTTTCGATAACGCAGGCACGGTCGGCGGTTTCAAGCGTATGTTTTACATTCTGTTCAACTAACAGTATCGTAATACCGCGTTCTCTTAGAGATTTTATCACTTTAAAAACTTCGGAAACATACTTTGGAGAAAGTCCATAAGAAGGCTCATCGAACATGCAAAAAGTCGGTTTGGACATCAAGCCGCGTCCGATTGCCAGCATTTGTTTTTCACCCCCGCTCAGGGTACGGGCCAACTGGTTTTTTCTCTCTTGAAGAACCGGAAATACTTCATAGACCTGTAACAACGTTGCTTTTTGCTCTTTCCAAACCCGGGAATTATACGCTCCCATTTGCAGGTTTTCCTGAACGGACATATCCGGGAACAAACGGCCGCCTTCGGGAATATGAGACATGCCCATCTCTACTATTTTAAAGGGGGGCAGGCGGTCAATTCTTTTACCCATAAATTCTGCTGTTCCGGAAATCGGCCGGAGCAAACCCGTCAGTGTTTTTAATAAAGTCGATTTTCCCGCACCGTTGGAGCCGATAAGGGCAAATATTTCCCCTTTTTCAACTGAAAAGGATATATCCCAGAGAGCCTGGATATTTCCGTATGAAGCACTGATGTTATCTACTTTTAGTATGGTCTTATTCTCCAAGGTACACCTCGATAACCTTATTATTGGAAGCAATTTCCTGAGGCGTTCCTTCAGCCAGCTTCTCTCCGTGGTGTAATACGATAATCCGGTCGCAGATATTCATTATTGCTTTCATAACATGCTCTATCATTAAAACCGTGATACCGTTGGCACGGATTTTTTTCACCAGTTCCATTGCTTCCGCAATTTCAGTAGAATTCAATCCGGCCATCATTTCGTCCAGCATCAGCAGCTCCGGTCTGGTTGCCAGTGCCCGAGCAACTTCGAGGCGCTTTTGATTAACCATCGTGAGGTCTTTCGCCATAGTCTCTACGGGAGTCCCCGACAGCCCGACAAACCCCAGAGCCTCCGTAGCCGTTTTGAGCGCATTACCTGCGGATACTCGGGGCATTTTCCCGAATAGAGAACCCATCATTACATTCGGCATAACCGGCAGGCTTCCGAAAATTTTTGCGGTTTGAAAGGTTCTGGCAATCCCCATCCGGCATATTTTAAATGGTTTTAATCCGCTGATTACTTTATCCTTAAATAATACGGACCCGGATTTAACCGGAATCGCTCCTGAAATGAGATTAAACAGGGTGGATTTACCTGCTCCGTTAGGTCCGATAACACCAACGATTTCTCCCTGTGCAACGGTAAAATCGACATCGGAAACCGCCACCAGTCCGCCAAAGTTTTTACTGACTTTCTTACACTCTAATATTATCATCAGCTTTTTACCAATCCTTTTTTACGACGTCGTTTTATACGCTCGGTAAGCTGACGTATCAGTCCGAAAACTCCATTCGGCATGAATAATATTGCAACGAGCAAGATTACACCGAACATAAGCATGTATTGATATGTGAATACCGACCTCAGCCACTCTTCCAGATAAGCGAATATGGCGGCACCGACCACGGGGCCCCACAGATTGCCTACCCCGCCGAAAAGCGCCATTAAGACCGGTAAAAAGGATTTGTTGGTTTCAAAGGCAATGTACGGGTCGATGTAACTGACCCTGGTAGCCATAATTGCTCCGGCTGCTCCCATAAAAAACGCACTCCCGGAAAACGTCAATACCTTTAACAAAGTCACATTAATCCCGGCATGCGCGGTAGCTTCCTCATCCAAACCGACACCCTGTAAGGCCAAACCGTATTTTGAACGTCTGACCAGATAAGCGACTATCATCAATACCACAAAAATACCAAGGACATAATAGAATATGGTAGTATTATCGACCAGAAGTACAAACCTGCCCCTGACGTGATTTAAGTTAATTTCCCACCACAATATAAATGTCTGCATTAAAGCCAGCAAACCGAAAGTAAAAATGGTGAAATAAATACCTTTTAAACGCAGTGTAATCGCCCCGGTTATCGCCGCCAGAACCGAAGCTAATAAACCGCCGATAAATATTACCAGGGGTAACGGCAGACTCTTACCGAGTAACGCCGTACCATAAACACCAGCCCCGTAGAAAGCTGCCGTAGCCAGAGAAATGTATCCGGAAGGTCCGGAAAAAATACTCCAGCTAACGGCAAGTATTACGTACATAATAATAAATGCAAACAGTATCACCGGATAGCCCGGCGCGTATTGCGGTAAAAGGGCCAATACGATTACTACTATTAATAATAACGCTGCCTGAAAATACCATTTATTATATTTGGTTAATATTTTCATCGCTTATTTACCTAAAATACCGGTCGGTCTGACAATTAACAGAACCATAAATATCAAGTAATAGGCTACTAAGGCCAAACCGGGTTCGAAATAAGTCACAATACTGCCTACGATACCTAAAATAATTCCGCCGATAAAACTTCCGGGAATACTGCCCAAACCACCCAGAGCTACTACGATAATCGCAATAAATGTATATTGTCCCCCTATCGTCGGGTGTATTGCCGGCAAATAACTGCTTATCAGAACACCGGCGATACAGGCCATTAAAGCACCGAGTCCGAAGCAGAGTGCCAGCACCGAATTAATATTAACCCCCATCAATCCGGCAACATCGGGGTCCTGGGCTGCCGCCCGGATAGCTTTACCGATTCTGGTGAGTGCTAAAAATACGTAAAATATGACACCCACGCCAACGGCGAAACCGAGAGCAACCAGACGGTTAAGCGGGAATAGGGCTCCGAAGATACTAATGCCCTGAGGTAAAAAGGAATATCCCCGCATCTGGCTGGTCCATATCCACAACGCCAGGTTTTGCACAATGAACATTAAACCAAAGGTAGCTAATAGAGAATTACCTTCAAAAGCTGCTGCGGAGAATGATTTTTTCTTCAGGTAGCGGAATAAAGTAAGGTGCAGTAAGTATCCGATGGCAAATATCACCGGGCCGGAAATAACTACGGAAAGCAGCGGATTAATGTGCCACACGGTATATAAAGTAAATGTAGTTAAAGCTCCTATCATGATGAACTCGCCGTGGGCAATATTGAAAACGCGGGCAACGCCATATTGCAGGCTCAAGCCCATAGCAATCAGAGCGTAAATGCCGCCGTTAATTAAACCGGTAATCAGAACATCTAAAAATTGTGTCACTTTCCACCCCGGATATTTGAACCAGAATAACAACCTACAGACGCAAGCCGTCAGATAATGACTTTATGCTTACCTGACAGCTTGCGTTCTGTTTACAGCTAAGTTAACGATAACTGATTTACGGCGCGGGCCAGGCTGGTTTCGGATATACCAAGTCAGCAGTTGTCTGGTTTCCACCCGTTATTTCGATTACGCCGTTTTGCCACTGGCCGAGTTCGCCGGGATGAGCTTCCTTAGATAAAAGCCCATTCTCATACCAGGTATCCCCTAAAACAGTCTGGAAATGAGAGGTGGCCATGATATCACGTATCGCCGCCTGGTTCAGAGTACCGGCTTTTTCGATAGCCTGCTGGAAGAATTCAACACCAGCCCAATAGTAACAATGCCCCCACCAGTCTTGTATCGCTTCGGGCTTGTCTTTATATAACTTATCAGCCAGAGCTTGCATGGCAGGAGAAATTTTAGGATTCCAGCTTGCCCAGCATGACACACCGTCAACCAGAGGACCAAAAGCATCATGGTAGAATCCGAAGTTAGCTCCCGGTCCGGTCATGAAAAACTTGGGATTAAAACTCTGGGCAATCATCTCACCGGTTACCGGCAGGTTTTGGTCGGGATAGCCAAAGCACAAGAATGCATCGGGATTAGCTGACTTTGCATCTTTAATAACCAGGGAGAAATCCGTCATCTCCGGCGGCAGACTCTTACTCCCGATAATTTCAACACCCTTTTTGGGCAATTCAATACCTGCAACACCGGAATACTCGATGCCGTGTAAGTCAGCAATATATACGATATAGGCGGTTTTGACGCCCTTGGCAGCCAGAACGTCTGCTAGGACCGGAATTTGATACCAATCCGAGAAACTCAAGTTAACAAATATATATGGGAAGCCTGGCAATACGTCCTTTAACTGGGTTGCCCCGCCTTCCATCGTTGTGAGGATATATCCGTATTTATTCGCGATAGGAGCGGCAGCAAAAATCATCGATGTGCCGCCGGGTGGGAACAGGAAATCGACTTTATCCTCGACGATTAGCTTTTCTACCAGTTGAGCGGCTACGGTAACATCACTCTTGTCATCGTAGATTTTCATCTCGACCGGGAGTTTCTTACCGCCTACATTAAGGCCGCCCGCCGCATTTACATCCGCCAACCAGGCATCCAGGACCGGCTGGAATGCCGATGACCTTATCTGAGCTAAGGGTCCGGTAAGTTCGGACGGCATACCGATGACAATCTTGGTTTTTGCCGGCGGAGTGGAGGTAGTAGTGGTTTTGCTCGTTGTAGTTGTAGTTGTGCTCGTCGTAGTAGTTTTACAGCTTGTGAAAAGTACCGATACTACCATGACGGCGATTAGCAGCAGGCAGATGGAAAGGAGAAGTGTTTTTCTTTTCATACTAGGCCCCCCTTTTATTTTAATTTGTTCCGGTTCTGTATTATAAATGCAACTCTAATGCATATCTACCGTGTTGCAAGTTCCGACCACAGGCACAAGAGAATAAAAGGACGTTAATTTAGGACCGAGTCTGACGTTACCAACAAATTATCACAGTGGTTACAATATTGCAATACAAAATTTTCTATGATATTATAGACGGACTTCTATTAGACCTCCCTTTTCTAATTTGGCATACTTAATAATAATACAAGCGGTAAAGAAATCAAATGAACCTGCCGAAAATAGACGTAAATTCTCTGATTATATTTTATTTCGTGGCCAGCGAAAGAAGCATCTCTGCTGCTGCTGATAAATTATTTCTTACGCAACCGACGGTTTCCTATCATATCAAATCGCTGGAAAATAACACCGGTGTCAAACTCCTCGAAATAAAAAGGAAAAAAATATCCCTTACCGCAGCCGGCAACGGTTTGTTCGAGTATTCTAAAGAAATATACCGCCAGGTGATGAGCGTCGAAAAATATCTGCTCGAGTTACGGGAAGCAAGCATCCGGCTGGGGATATCCCCGACCTTCAGCCATACGGTAGCAGATTCGGTCGGCAGGTTCGAGGAAATTTGCCCGCACGTCAAGCTGATTATAAAATACGCCTCCTCTTCTGAAGTAACCGAAATGGTTTTGAACTCGGAAGTCGATGTCGGTATTATCGTAACCACCAACTTTAACCACCCGAAAGTTAAGTCCGTTTCAATATCGGACCGGGAGCAACTGGTACTCGTCGCATCTCCGTCTCTACCCATTGCTAAAAAAAAGAGCGTTTCTTTTACGGACCTCATCCATTATCAAATGATAGCCGGACCGGAACATTCGGCAACACGACAAATTATGGCAAATGCCTTTAAAAATTCAGGGTACGAAATGCCGACTTTAACCGTCGAAGTTAATAGCGTTGAATTCGGGATTAGCCTGGTCGAGAATGGTAAAGGTATCGGACTATACCATACCAAAGCCGTTGCAGATAAAATAACCGAAGGACGTTTAAAGGCACTTCCGTTCGTGGAGGAAATCTGTGTTGGAGCTCAGGCGGTATACCGAAATGACTCCCCGGTTAATCCCTGGGTGGATAAAATTCTCCCTTTTATTAGAGAAGAGTTTAAAAAGAAATAATCGGCTGACCGCTTTAGTCCAGAAAATAGACTGCCCCTTTTTCCGCATCGATCATTAATGTTTGCCCCGACTTAATACGAACGGTACCATTTTGTGTATTAACGATAGTGGGCAGACCGAACTCACGCCCGATTATAGCGGCGTGACATAAAACGCCGCCGTTATCACAAATTATCCCGCTGATTTTACCGAACGCGGGAGTCCAGGCGGGATTGGCAGCCGGACAGACCAATATTTCACCGGTTTTAATCTTCGCCAGTTCCTCGTAGGTATTTACTACGCGGGCTTTCCCGGTTACTTTTCCTGCACACCCACAAATCCCATGTAAATCCGCTGCCGGGTCGGATACGGTTTTTTGGAGAGCTACCATCGCTTTGATAGCAATAGCATCCCGGGACGGTATGATATCCAATTTTAATGCTTCGGCAAAATCTTGACGGTCCGTAAATATTACCGGAGGCTTCTCACACCGGCAACTATACTCCCAGTCAGACCGCCGGTTATCGGTGACACAGTGCAAATCGTAAGACTCCGGAGATTTCATTACGTCATCGATTTCTTCCGGACTCAACATTAAAATATCCTCCGGCTTACTAATTGCACCTGCTTTTGCCAGCCTTCTGCCGATGGCAAGATAACCACGCCGTAATAACGAATGAGCCATTAATTCACAATATAAATCGTGCTCTTCATTATAAGAACTGACATTACCTGCCAGTTTTAAGATACCGGCAATATACTCCATCTTTTCCGGGTTTACGGTTTTTAAAAAACGTGATATGGCCTTTTCTCGCTTTTCAGCCATTTCCCTTCTGATATTAACCAGGTCGAATTGGATATCGTTAACAATACTGTCCCGGATTAAAGCGATTGGTATCGCCGGTTTTTCCAGCCAGTAGGGTTCGGTTAGATCACTGAAACGGGTCATCCTCCATCCCCCGACTTCATCATTATGTAAATAGGACATAAATTCGGCTAACCAGTGCCTGCCCCGCTCGGTTTGCATCAGCTCACCCGTCACTCTATCAGGTCCGTTATCCCGGAAAATATAATCGATACCCATCTCAACAGCACGCTGTTTAAACTCCCGGAGTTTATTATCCATCTGGTATATCCGGTTATCGAAACCTCGCATCATATCCTGGAATTCCGGGTCCGAGTCTTTTAATCCATAATCCTCTAGCGTAATTTTTTCAAATAAATACCAGGCACTGAATGATGCATACATTCCAAGAAAATGTATTTCCCACATCCGTTTGTACATCTCTTTTAAATCGGTATGATGGCGTGATAACTCGGCGTCGGTAAAACGGTCGATATCGAATTTTTTAAGTTTGTTGTATAAACTTAGTAATTCTATTTTATGTCGATTCCACAGCCCGTCGAAATCAGCTATCCAGGGCTTTAAGGATTTATCGAAATTTATTTCCCGCCGGGCAATTTCCCGGTGGTCTCTGATGATATTCAGAGAAAAGTAAATATTTCCTTGCAGAAGACGTATTTCCCACCCCCGGCAGCCCGGCACACTCAACTCCTTACAGGCCGTTTTAAATCCGTGGGTGCAATATTCCGCCCAGAGCCAGCCGAATAAAGGCGTAACCGGGGGAGTACAATGTGCGGCATCGAGAAACCAGGAATGCATCGCCGGAATATCTTTTTCCGGAATAAATTCATGCCGAAGAATTACATCCGGCAAATTAATTCCCGGTATTCGTTCGTTTGTATCAAACAGGTCCGGTTTATAAGGATTATCGCTACTTATGTTCATCACCGATTTTCTCGAGCCTAAATATTAGAATAATTACCCGGCATTGTCAATATTTCAACATCGGACTTTCTATAATTTCTAAAATAATATAATATTGATTGGTAAAATGTTTAGTCTATTAGCAAAGGAGTTCTGAACATGGAAGGACATCTTAAAGGTAAAGTAGCCCTCATCACCGGAGGTGGTACTGGACTGGGGAAAGATTTCGCCGAACGCTTTGTTACCGAGGGTGCGAAGGTAGTTATCACCGGCCGCCGCAGGGAACTGTTGGAAAAAGTAGCTGCCGGCCTGAAAAAAGACTCGGTACTGGTATTTGCCGGTGATGTTTCTAAATTTGAAGATGCTAAAGCTATGGTAGATGCCACGATAGAATTCGGCGGTAAAATCGATGTGCTGGTTAATAATGCCGGTATCGACCCGGCGGGCAGCATCGTGGATGTCCCTGTCGAACAGTGGCAGAAGATAATCGATATCAATCTGACCGGTCCGTTTTTACTGATGAAAGCGGCTATCCCCCATATGATAAAAAACGGGGGAGGCTCCATTGTAAATATCGCTTCTCTGGCCGCCGTCCGCTGTATTCCCGCTATGCCGGGTTATGTGGCTTCCAAAGCCGGACTTATCGGTCTGACCCAACAGGCTGCTCTGGATTACGGTCCGCACAAAATTCGCTGTAATGTCGTCTGCCCGGGTGCCGTGAGAACGGAAATGCTTGAACACTCAATGGCCCCGCTGGCACAGGCAAATAAAACGGACGTTACCGGTGCTCTGTTAACGCTAACCAAGTTTTCTCCGTTACGCCGGCCGGCTTCTCCCTCCGAAATTTCCGGTATCGTAGCTTATTTGGCAAGCGACGATTCGTCATTTATGACGGGCTCGGTGATAATGCTGGATGGCGGTGCATCCATCGTCGACCCGAATGGAGCGGCTGTGTCCAGTGCCGGTATGGGTTGGGGCGGCAAGTAAACATTCTAGTACCTAATATTCTCATATAGCCCGAAAATACTATTGCTATATCATAGTAAAATCGGTATAATTGCATCCAATAGAGGTATACCAGATGCACGTTGACGATTTTCTCCGCCGCATGGTGGAGAAAAAATCATCCGATTTAATTTTAAGAGTAGCGTCCGCACCGGTCTGCCGTATCAACGGCGGTCTGTACGTTCAGGATGACCTGCCCGTATTGACACAAGAAGACCTGGTAGGTATTTTAGCGAATGTCGCCAATGATGAACAGCGGGTACGGTTTGAAAAAGACCTTGAACTGGACCTGGCTTACGGTATACCTAAGGTCGGACGCTTCCGTGTCAATGTCATGAAACAAAGAGGGACGCTTGGCTTTACCTTCCGTCTGGTTCCTTTTGATGTTCCTACTGTCGATGAACTCAAACTGCCGTTAATTTGTAAAGAGCTGATAATGAAGCCCCGCGGCCTGATTCTCGTAACCGGACCTACCGGCAGCGGTAAGTCCACCACTATGGCCGCAATGATCAATCACCTGAACGAGACGGAATCCCGCAATATTATTACTATCGAAGACCCTATCGAGTTTCTCCACCGGAATAAAAAATGTATTATCGCCCAGCGCGACCTGGGGGATGATACCAAATCATTCGATATTGCTCTGGCTCACGCATTAAGACAAAACCCTGATGTAATCGTAGTCGGTGAAATGCGCGACCTGGCAACGATTTCTACGGCTATCCGGGCGGCTGAAACCGGACACCTTGTAATGGGCACTCTCCATACTACCGATGCCCCTCAGACGGTTGACCGTATTATCGATATTTTCCCGCCGGAACAGCAGCAACAAATCAGACTGCAGGTATCGCAGGTTATCGAGGCGGTTTTAGTTCAGACTCTTCTCCCGGTAGAAGGCGGTAAAGGTAGAACTGCCGCTTTTGAAATTATGATAGCGACTGCCGCCGTACGGAACCTCATCCGCAGCGGGAAGACCTTTGAGCTGCACAGTACTATGCAGCTCGGGACTAAAGATGGAATGGTCACCTTGGACCAATCGCTTGCCGACCTGGTGAAGCGGAAGATAATCTCAGTCGACGCTGCTATGGATAAGACGTCCAATCCTGACCGTCTGATGAAGCAACTGCAGTTCAATCCTAACGCTAAGCCGTTCTAAACAGACTCATTCCTTAAACAGGCTGTCCTCATCGGAGTCCATAAACTTCCACCAGCCCAGAGATGCTGCAATTTCATCTTTTATCGCCAGGAAAGAATCCACGACGTCCGGATCGAAATGCGTACCTTTACCTTCTGTAATAATCGAAAGAGCCTTTTCAAGTTCCATTGGTTTTTTATAGGGACGTTCCGAAGTTAAAGCATCGAACACGTCCGCCATCGCTACTATCCGGGCACTTAACGGGATATCCGTACCTTTTACTTTATTCGGATAGCCGGTACCGTCCCACTTCTCGTGATGGGCTATCGCGATTTCCTCTGCCAGCTGCATGAACTCCACTTTGGAGTCCTTCAGAATTTCCGCACCTATCGTTGTATGCCGCCGCATTATCTCCCATTCCGCATCATCCAGCTTACCCGGCTTTTGTAATACGGCATCCGGAATACCAATTTTACCGATATCATGCATCGGCGAAGCATACAACATATGCTCGATAAAACTTTCATCCAGCTTCATCTGCCTGGCAATTGCCGTGGAATAGTGGCTCATTCTCTCGATATGAGCCCCGGTATCCGTATCTTTATACTCGGCAGCCCGCGAGAGACGGAAAATGGTATCCAGCGAAGCTACCTTTATCTTTTCGAATGCCTGTTTGAAAGTATCGGTGCGGCGGTTAACCTCGTCATCAAAATTTTTTTGGAAATGAAGCTGTTGTTCGCGGTAGACCCGCATGTTACCGACCGAAGTCAACCGCACCTGCAGTTCCGTTTTATCGATGGCTCCGGTTAAAAATTCATCGGCCCCCTTTTCCAGAGCCTTTAATCGAGTTTCGGCTTCTTCCGCTGCCGTCATTACGATAACCGGAATATTGCGCGTCATCTCACTTTGTTTCAACTGCCCGAGAATACCGATAACATCCAGCTCCGGTGAACCGGTGGATAAAATGATAATACCCGGCTTCAATCTGGCTTTTTCCAGTGTTTCCGCCGGGTTATGAGAAATGAACAACTGGTATCCCATGGAAGTGAGAATACTTTCCAGAGACAAGGACTGACTGCCGTTTATTGCAATTAATATCCTGGATTTTTCTTCTGCCATCCGGCTACCTGATAAAAGAATTGAATGTCCTGCTAACAATATGCTAACAGAATCAGGCCTGAGAAGAAAGCTTTACCGTAATCGTAGTATTTTCGAGGGAGCTTTCCTTGAAAACAACCGGCTTGCCGAGTAAAACCGATAAAATTCCCTGCAGCTCGCCGAACAGAAAATCTAATAACTCTTTCTTCGGTAATTTCACCGTAGTCTCGGCACATTCGGAGAGAACGATAGTAATCGTCTCACCGGTGGTCTCTATCGACTTCACTTCCATATGGTTCAACTGGTGATAATATTTTTTAATAACATCAACCGTATTATCTTTAAAATACTGCATTAGTAACGGAGCTATCCGATTACCATAATCCGCACCGACGTCGAAGGTAGAACGTGTTGTAATTTCGGGTCCGGTTAAAAAACTGGTAAGCAGAGTCATATTATAATAGCCGATATCCACCTGATTACCTATCGGGCGGACCTGATTGCCCTGTAAGCAATAATTAAGTCTTTCATCGATTTTGGTATCCATTTGAACCGGTGACAAATATTCTTTAACCCGGGCGCTTACCTCTCTATTATCGCCCCGGCCGATTATGATTTCACAGTATTCGTCGCCGCGGCTGCAGCATTTAATCTCATAACCGTCCATCTCCTGATTAATCAAAGAGGTGAGAATTCCGGCAAAGGTCCCCGTATGATAAAAACACATCGGCCTGCTTGTTTGAAAACCGGAGCATTCCGCACAGTCTTTAAAAATTACGGTGAAACCCACCGGTTCTATTTCCACGGATTTTAACTCTAACCCGCCTTCTTTATTCCGGTTCATCATCGTCGTGAATACTTTTGATATAACTTTCCGTAGCGTTTCGTAAGCGCGTTCTTTCGGCCAGTATTCGAATTTCCAGAAATAATCGGCGGGCATGCCGAGTTTTTTCATAATTACATGGGTATTGCGGTTTGCGGAGGCGCGAGCCGCATCATAAATAAGCTTGGGAATAGCCGGATTTGCTGCCATCAACAACAAAGTCCTTGCCTGAGGCACAAATATATCTATAAAATCGCCCAGAGAAGGACGCACCGGAGTGCACTCTTTTTTACAGATTTTCTCCAGCGAGGCTATCCAGACCTCATCCATTAGCTGTTCTATTTCCGCATCCATCGCCTACCCCAACGCTTTTTCTATCGCCCGGAAACCCCATTCATCATATTTCATATTTGCGTATAAACCGACAGCAATGATGAGATAACCGAAAATATAGACCACATCCAGCCAGGAACCGGTTTGGAAAAACCTCATCGCCACCTGGTTGGAGGAAATACCTAAAACCAGTTCGAAAATATAAGTAGACAGCAGACTCCAGATAACGCCGCCCATAATAAAAGTAAAAGTGATACTCTCCTGGGCTCTTGATTTTAAATGCTGCATATAAAGAAGTAATACCGGTACCAGCATGAGGATAATTACCATATCGAAGACACGGATTACCATCACCTGAATTGCAGATATGATACTGGTGGATAAAGCCGCCGTAACCTCAGGGGCACCTCTTACTATTATATATAGACATAAAATTAATAGGGCACCCATAACAATCCACCCATAGCGGTTAATGCGTTTAATCTGAATCACTCTTAAAGTGAAAATACAGGAGATAATCAGCATTGCATAATCTAGAATCTGTAAGATGTTAATTAAAGTTAAAGTTGTTACCCCGCCTAAAGTCGAAGCCATAAACTGCCAGAACGGGACGATAGAACTTATCGTATACAATAAAAGGAATAGACCGAGAAAAATGAAGGACATCTTTAAATCTTTGTTATACATCCCGGCTACTTTTAACGCCAGGATAAAACCCACGAAAAGAGACAATATCTGGAGAATCATCGCGTAATAGTGAGCAAATGATGGAGAAGAAAAATAACCTAATATTACACTGACCAACGCCAACACGGCGACAATAATAACGGCGGTTAACAATATATTACGACGGCTCATTTTCCCTCCTCCCGCTATTCTAAACTATACACGCTAAAAGTCAAGTGTAAATAAGAATTAAATGTAACTGATATCTTATAAGTCTTATAAGAATTTACCTTTTAGCTATTTTCCTATATTTTACTTTTCCCTCATTTTTCCTTTATCATAAAATGGATTGCACGATGAACAACGAACTGATTTTATGGATTATCTTCGGTATTATTGTTGCCGTAATTCTAGGTCTTGACCTGGGTGTACTTAACCGCAAAGCCCATGTTATCAAACTAAAAGAAGCCGCGATCTGGAGTGGTGTTCTTTTAAGTGTGGCTCTTCTCTTCGGCCTTCTTGTTTACTTCATGTTGGGGAAAGAACTGGCTATCGCCTATGTCACTGCTTACTTAATCGAGCAGTCTTTGAGCGTGGATAACCTTTTTGTCTTTCTGGTTATATTCGCTTTCTTTAGAGTACCGGAGACTTCAAAACATAGAGTATTATTTTGGGGCATTATCGGTGCTATGGTTTTCCGGGCATTATTTATTATCGCCGGCCTTACCGCAATTGAGAAAATCCACTGGATTATTTATATCTTCGGAGCTTTCTTAATTTACACCGGTATCAAGTTATCAACAGGTAAAGAACGAGACGTAAACCCGGATAAAAATATATTTGTCAGGTTGGTTCGGCGGTTTGTTCCGGTAACACTCGGGTATCATGAAAATAAGTTTTTCACCCGGGAAAATGCCAAAAGAGCGATTACACCCCTATTCTTAGTATTAATTGTCGTCGAAACCACGGACGTTTTATTCGCGGTGGATTCTATTCCGGCCGTACTTTCGATAAGCCTTGACCCCCTGGTTGTTTATGCCTCTAATATCCTGGCGGTACTGGGACTGCGGGCTTATTTTTTCCTGTTAGCCGGGTTTACTCAAAAATTACGTTACCTCTCTTACGGGCTGGCAGCTATATTAATCTTCCTCGGCCTAAAAATGGTTACCGCCGATTTGTTTGAGTTACCGGTAACCATAGCCCTGGGGGCAATCTTCGTCATCTTACTGATTACCATACTTTGTTCGTTGTATATACCGAAGAAGACCGACGGGAAGAAAGAACCAGGGGAGAAACCGGATAGCGGAAGATAATTAGCCTTTGGTCAATCCCCGCCGCAGCAGTTCATCGAAAGCGGAGAACCATTTCATTTTCACTTCATCGGGCCAGGAAGGGTCGAATTGGGGAAATTTATTGAGTAATAATTTATCCCATGAAGACCGGTCGGGAATTTCATCCATACTTTGCGGTACCAGTGTATTCCGCGCCGTTTTAGGATTTGCTTTTTTCCCTCCCGTTTTAGTATTGGTCCCGGAATAATTCCTCGAATGTTTGATAATAAACGGAGAGAGAGATATGCCGGAATCCTTAGCCATATCGATAAAAAATTTAATACATTTCCTGCTTACGCTGCTGCTTATCTGGAAAGTCCGATGGAACATTTCCTGAAGCTGTGCCGGAGTAGCAGTCTGGGGGTCAAACGACCCGCTAAATAGAAAATCAAAAGCCTCAGAACATGTCTGTTTTAAGATATCGACTTTCTTTACGTCTTTTGCCCCGGCCAGCAGCTTTAACCTGTTGGTAGGAACTCCATTAACATCGATTAATCCTAGGAAAAGCAGAGCTGCCATCAATTGATTGCCGGTCGTACCGGAGAAGCTTTTACCCCAATAACTGCGGTCGATACGGGATGGAACAGCCTGATTTAAATCATCGATAAAAGTCTGGAACGTACGGTATGAAACGTAAGGCGGTAAACGTCGCTTTAGTTTATCATCTAAGACCATTGGAATTCCTAAATTCCTTACTTTATTACTTATTATTATATAACTGATTTCTGGAATTTCAAGGGGTTTTGGAATAAATATTCTAAATTATTAATTCCACAATACTGGAACTAATTGGAATTGTTCTGGATTGAATAAGATTATTTTTAAAAATACCTCTGGCACAAGGTAAATAAACTTTCGTAACGATTCCTTTTGATTTGGAATATTTATTCTAAAACTACTCTATTTTTGCCCGCAAGAATTTCCCGGAACTGTAGTGGATTAACCTGGATTATTTTTGCCGATAATTTTGGCACGCTATATCATTGAATACAAATTCTCTTGAAAGGAGGAATTTATGGCTGGGTCGATTGAGTACCAAAAACAGATGACGGAGATAGTTTACATCAACTTACCTGGGCCACAAGAGCCTACTCCTGGAATGACGGGTGGAGAACTTCTGCACGGATTTTTAGCGGAGCTTTACAATGCTCCCAGTGCGGAAATCAAAAACTACGTCAATCTGTTATGCGCCAAGTGGAATGTCCACTATCGCGAATTCAGAGGTGGGTAACCGAATTATCCAACAAAGCAGTTCTTAAAGAATTAAGGAGGAGAAATTAATGAAAAGAACTAGAATAGCCGGTATAGATGTTGGTACTACCAAGATCTGTACTATTATGGCTGATACTGATGGAAATTCAGCCCCGCGTATCCTTGGAGTTGGCATTGTCCCTTCTCGCGGTTTACAAAAAGGAATGGTAGTAAATGTCAACGAAGCTAAAGCATCTATTAAAGAATCAGTGAAAAAGGCCGAGCAAAGTGCCGGTTATAAACTGGAATCGGCATACGTCGGCGTGACCGGAAGACACATCACCGCCGTAAATAATCGCGGCGCCATCGCTATTACCCGAAATGACAGACTGGTCCGCGGCGATGACCTTAAACGTGTCCTCGATGTTGCCCGCAGCGTTAAAGTCCCGAACGACCAGGAATTATTACATGTTATTCCGCGCACCTGGGTGGTTGATGGACAGGATGGCGTTAAAAATCCGGTCGGTATGCATGGTTTCAGACTTGATGTAGAAACTCACATTATTACAGCCGCAGCAACCTCAATTCAGAATTTAACTAAATGTATTCGCGGTTGCGGCATCGAAATTGAAGACCTGGTAATGGAACCCCTTGCCAGTGCCGAAGCCTGTCTGACCGATGAAGAAAAAACGGACGGCACTATCTTAGCCGATATCGGCGGCGGCACGACCGACATTGCGGTCTTCAAGGATAATAGTATCTATCATACGGCAGTTATCCCGGTTGCCGGTTATCAAATTACCCGGGATATTTCAGTTGGTCTTGACCTCTCCTTTGAACTGGCTGAGGAAATGAAGAAGAAGTATGGTAATGTTCTTCCCGGCGATGAAGACAAAGACAACGACCAGACACTGACCGAAGACGGCCACAGTGTTTCTTATCGTGACCTATCGGAAATCGTTAGAGTCCGGGTTGAAGAACTGCTCCGGCTTATCGTCCTCGAACTGCCCCGCAGCGATTACTCCAAACTGGTCCCGGGCGGTCTCGTATTGACCGGTGGTTCATCCAACTTACCCGGTATCGCCGAACTGGCTGCCGCAGTAACCCGTTTGCCGGTTAGAATCGGTGTACCGATGAATCTCTACGGTGTAGCTGATTCATTGTACGACCCGGCTTATGCCACCGCCGTCGGCCTGGTACTCTGGAACTCCAGGAAATCCGAAGTCGGGACAAAAAGCTGGCAGAACAACAAGGGCATGCGGTCCTGGGTAAGCAAACTGTTCCGTTTCTTCAAATAGTCGAAAAAGAATAGAGAAAAGGAGAAAAAAATGGCAAAGACGAGTTATGTGCCCAGTGGGGCAAAAATAAAAGTAATCGGTCTGGGCGGCGCGGGTTGTAATGCTGTTACCCGTATGGTACGCGAACAAATCCGCGGCGTAGAGTTTATCGCTATGAATACGGATGCCCAGCACCTGGCCATCACCGAAGCCGCACACCGGATTCAACTTGGTGAAAGATGCACCCGTTGTCTCGGTGCCGGCGGTGACCCTGCCATGGGACGAAAAGCAGCAGAAGAGAGTATCGATGACATCAGACAGGCCGCTGTCGGTGCCGATATGGTCTTCGTTACCGCTGGTATGGGCGGCGGTACCGGGACAGGTTCAGCTCCTGTAGTCGCCGGTATTGCCAAACAGAGCGGGGCTCTCACCATCGCGGTCGTCACCCGGCCCTTCGGTTTTGAGGGTAACCATCGGAATGATAATGCCGAGCACGGCATTATGGAACTGATGGACAAATGCGATACCCTCATTATTATCCCGAATAACAGATTGTTGGACCTTGTCGACCCCAAAACCGGTGTCGACAGCGCCTTCAAGCTGGCAGACGAGGTACTCTTCCATGGGGTACAGGCAATTGCTGAAGTAGTAACAGTACCCGGCCTTATCAACCTTGACTTTGCAGACATCCGAACCATCATGAAAGATGCTGGCCCAGCCTGGATGTCCATCGGTCGCGGTAGCGGACAGAACAGAGCAAAAGATGCCGCCAAAGAAGCCCTCTCCAGTCCTTTACTTGATGTCTCCGTCTCTGGAGCTAAGGGTGCATTATTCAATATTGCCGGCGGCCCCGGTCTTTCGCTCTTTGAGGTCAATGAAGCAGCGGAAATTATCCGAAGCGCTGTTGACCCGGACGCCAACGTCATCTTTGGTGTCGTTCTCGATCCCAACATGGGTAATGATGTACGCTTGACCTTAATTGCCACCGGCTTTGCTAGCAAAGAGGCACTCGCTGGCGGGAACTGGGAAAAGGAAATTTCCAAACTACTCAAAGGAGCCAAAAGCGAAGAAGAACTTGGTGTACCTTCCTTCATGCGCTACAGGACATCCCTTCCCGGTTCTAAGTTCCGCTCTACACCTCCGCGGACAATGCGCTAGCGTAAAATATTATCGAGAGCGGTAGAATAATACCTCTACCGCTCTCGGAAATTCCGGATTAATTGTATACAACGGAAGGAGAAGGCAATGAGCCTTACGGCTTTTAATAATGTCGGGGAAACAACTGTTTTACCTGAAAGTAAATACGCTGATGAACCTCATTGTCTTGAACTTCTTGTATTCTTCAATAAACACCCGCGTACCCGCTTCAGCCGGTTGGTCCTGGTTCATGCTATGAACGGGAAAATCCCGGTTATCGAAAGAGCCTTAAAAAGGCTGGTTAAAGACGGACTGGTAACCTTACACTCGGATAAAATAATCCCCCTTTATTCGATTGCGGGCGGGAAGTAAATAACTAAGAATATTCCTTACAAGCTAATTTAATAGGTACCCCCAAAACAATAACAGCGGGTTGGTCCCCCGCTGTTTTGTTTTATACCGCCATTTGATAAATCATTGTTCTTCCGTTGACAACCGTAATCACCGTGATTTACATTTAATTTATCCGGAAAGACTGATGAATACATTTTGGCAATCCCTTGTAATGACATTCGTTCCTCTCTTTATCGTCGTAGATGCGCTGGGAAATCTACCGATAGTCATCACGCTGACCGAGGGAACCGTTTTAAAAGAACGGTATCGCATAATCCACATCGCCTCGGTTACGGCCATTGTCGTCGGACTGGCATTTCTTTTTTTCGGTCAGTTTATTCTTAAGGTATTGTCCATTTCAGTCGGCTCCTTTGCTATTGCCGGCGGAATTATCATCTTGATTCTTTCAATTAAATATATGGTTACCGGCAGGATGGTAGAAGTCCTGAAAGAAGAAATGATTGCGGTCGTACCCATCGGGACACCGCTTGTTGTCGGACCGGCAACGATTACTACTCTGCTGGTATTGGCAAGCCAATATCCGCTATATATAGTCTTGTTGTCATTTGTTTTGAACATATTGATAAGCTGGGGCGTGTTTATGCTTAGCGGATATATTGTTAAGGTGCTAAAACCGAGCGGCTTGGCGGCCATCTCTAAAGTCTTCGCTTTGTTATTGGCTGCTATCGCCGTAAACATGATCGTTCACGGACTTGATATCTCCGGCATCTTAAAGGTTACCGGACAATGACGACTGATAACGTTACAATCCGCCCTAATCCGCACCTCCTGGAAGTCAACACACGTCCTTTTCTGGAACGGCTCGTTAAAAAATACCACAGGCCGTTAACTTTAAGTACCGTCCCCGATGAGGAATGGCAGGAATATTCGCGCCTGGGATTTGATATAGTCTGGTTGATGGGCATATGGCACCACAGTCCTGCTGCCCTTAAGGCCGCTCTAACAGAACCGTCTCTAAAAAAGGTTTACGACCGGTTATTACCCGGCTGGAATGCCGGAGATATCGGCGGCTCTCCTTACGCCATATATGATTACCGCCTGGACCCGTCGCTGGGAACACCTGGCGAACTGGTCAAGCTGCGGCAGAACCTCAACCGCAACGGACTCGGCCTGATTATTGATTTTGTGCCCAACCACCTTGCCGAAGACCATCCATGGGTTTTGTCCTACCCCGGCCGGTTCATTCATGGCTCCAGGGACGATTTTAAAGCCCATCCTGACTGGTTTTTCAGCCCGGCACCCGATATTTACGTCGCCCACGGGAGAGACCCTTATTTTCCGCCCTGGACGGATACGGCACAGGTCAATATCTTCTCCCCTGCCTTACGCCGGGCTTTTATCCAACAGCTTATACGGATTAGCGAGATAGCTGACGGCGTCCGTTGTGATATGGCTATGCTGGCTTTAAACGATATTTTCGAGCAGGTCTGGGGTAAAATCATAAGAAACTATCCCAGACCGCAAACCGAATTTTGGGACGAAGCAATTACCACTATTAAACATAACCGACCGGATTTTATATTTTTAGGCGAAGTATATTGGAACCTGGAAAAAGAACTGCTGAAAATCGGTTTTAATTTTACCTATGATAAGACTCTTTACGACCGGTTATTCTCTGCCGGCATACCGGAGATTATTAAACATCTTATCGCTAATGAGGCGCACCAAACAAAACTGGTCAGATTTATTGAAAACCATGACGAAGAACGCGCTGCCGCAAAATTTGGAAGAGAAAAATCCCTGGCGGCTGCAACCGTAATCATGACAATTCCCGGCCTCCGCTTTATTTATGAAGGCCAGATAGAGGGTAAAACAATCAAGCAACCGGTCCAAATGATACGTGAGCCGGAAGAACCCGTTGATGCCGAGATAAAAAGCTATTATTTGCAGTTGCTGTCAGTCACGAACCGGCCGGTGTTCCATTATGGCGAGTGGCACCTGCTTAAGACTGAAACAAGTCCCGGAAAGTTCCACCCTCATATTTTATCGTGGTACTGGCAATCGAACACCGAAACCTTAGTGGTATTGATTAATTATGATTCGCAAGAAACGCAGGCAACTATTCGTTTACCCGTAACAACCGCAGCCAGGCCGGAAAACATACGCGATTTGCTGACGGATAAAACATTTATGCTACCACCATCAGAAACAGGGATAACCCTTGTATTAAAACCCTGGCAATCCCTCATTTTCACTTATTAACAAGACAACATCATTTTATTTCCGCTAGTCTTCTGACTCCATTTGACAGACTATTTATTATTTTTATAATATATAGTATTATTTTTAATAATATTGTGAGACATTATTACCTTTTATTAATCGTAAGAGAGGAGGGAATCATTTATAGTCTTTAACTCGGTAAACCGCCCAAATTCAATCTTTAAATAAAAGGAGTAAATTTGAAAAGAAGACTCTTTCTCACAGCTACAATAACTGCAATCTTAGGGATGCTTTTATCCCCGATTTCCGTCTTTGCGGCCAACTCCGGAAGCACCGTTGTCTCGGGTAATGTTCCTGCCACCGTCAATCTTATCGCTACTTCTACTCTAACTATGCCCAGTCTTGTCGCCGGCACGACCGTTGAAAGCACGGCAATAAATGTCAATATAACCACCAATTCTTCCGGATGGTCTTTAACCGCAGCGGAAGCCGGAAGCGGTGACGGTAAAATGGAGAAAAGCGGCGGGGTAACTATGACTAATGCCATTGAGATTACGGGCGGCAACGTCAGTACGTATACGCCTCTCTCCTCACCGGTCATTTTGAGAGATGCAAACGGGACTGCGGGTAATTTCCCGTTCGATATTAAATTCCGCCAAACGGTCGCTCCGACTCAAGCGTCCGGAGATTATTCTATTACCGTAGTTTTTACGATATCCGGAGGAGCTTAAATAAACCTGGTTATATCTGATTTTGTTATATGGTAATATCTCGTATATTAAGGACTGTTATACCGGCAGCAATATTAATAGCTCTTATAGCCATTTTATTCTTCCCGAATGCTTCAGCCGCCAGCGACGGAATTACCGTGGGCGGTGCCGCACTGGTGGCTGAAGTTACCCCGGGGGAAACATACAACCATAAAATTACGATTTCCCTCGGATTAAATGAACCGGGGACTATGGCGTTTCTGGAAGTGCTCAATATTGAGCAAGCAGCCGACGGTACTTTCCTTTGCGCCGACACAACTAAAAGCCCCTTTTCAGCGTGTGAATATCTTTCTCTCAGTCGTGACTCCGTACAATTAATACCCGGCAAATCACAGGAAATCGTCTTGTCTATAAACGTTCCGTTAAATGTCACTGATTGCGGACTTTACGCTCTGGTTCACATTCAAACTCAACCTTCGGGAGCGGGAACTATCGGAGTTATCTCCGCCATTAATATTCCGGTCTTTCTCACGATAAAAAATGCACTCATCGTTCATCAGGGAGAAATAACTTCCGTTTTCACAGAAACAATATCATCGGGCAAACCGGTAGATATTATTACCTGTTTTAAAAATACCGGTAACCACCACTTTAAATTTTGTAATGAAGTAACGATACGTGATATCGCCGGCAATACGGTTGATACCCTGTTTGCGAACCTTACACAAAACTCCGTGATACCCGGAATGTCTCGAGAAAGTCGTGTTATATTTATCCCAACAAAAGAATTAGAGACCGGAATGTATTCGATTCATTCAAAAATAATCTCTGAAAACGGACTTGTCTATGATGAAGCCGACTCAACTTTTGAATTAACGGCACCCGTACTGCCTCCCGTATCACCGGCAACCGTAACAATACTGCCGGCAGAACCTGCTTACTTAAAGACCGCCGGCGGCCACGTATCCATCACATTTCCAAAGGGAGCCGTTACTGAACCCGTCAATACCACGTTAAGAGAATATCCCCTATCGCAACTTCCGCCTTTGCCCTTGGATTACCAGCCCACCGTCATTTGCTTTCGCGTCGACGGCATCAACGGGTTGTTATTAAAAGAAGCGGCTATCACCGTTAAGTTTACCCCTGCCGACCTTGAGAAAGCGGGTAATGACGCCGGCAGACTCAAACTGGCTTACTGGGATGAAACGTCTAAAAACTGGACGGTTTTAAAGACATCTGTAAACAACCGGGAAATGACCGTTACCGCAAGCACCAATCATTTTTCTATCTGGACGGTAACAATTGCTCCCCAGAAGCAACACAACTGGATTTCTATAGCCTTGGTCATCGTCAGCAGCGTTATTGTTATCTCAGGCGTACTATTATTCCTGAAAAAGAGGAAACGCTAATTTAACACCTCGGGGCGGATACTCCCAAATATTCTTCCACCAGCTTCATAGCACAAAAACTACCGCACATGCTGCAGGCTTTCCCCGATGTCGATACTTTACTGTGTTTCAGTCTCGCCCTTTCCGGGTCAAAGGACAACGATACCTGTGTTTCCCAATCTAAACGTTTCCTGGCCAATGACATTTTAAGGTCGGTTTCCGCGGCACCCTTGACGCCTTTAACAATGTCGGCTGCATGAGCAGCGATGCGTGAAGCGATTATCCCCTGTTTGACATCATCCGGTTCCGGTAAGGCAAGGTGCTCGGCCGGTGTTACATAGCATAAGAAATCCGCACCTGCGGCCGCTGCAATAGCGCCCCCGATTGCCCCCGTAATGTGGTCGTATCCGGCACCGATATCGGTAACCAGCGGACCGAGAACATAAAACGGGGCACCTCTACAAATAGATTTCTGTAGCTGGATATTAGCCTCAATCTGGTTTAACGGTAAATGTCCCGGACCTTCTATCATTACCTGAACCCCGGCCGCTAATGCCCGTTGGGCTAACTCGCCGATTGTGATCAGCTCTTCAATTTGAGCCCGGTCGGTTGCATCGGAAATGCTTCCGGGACGCATACCGTCGCCAAGACTCAAAGTCACATCGTATTTCCGGGCTATTTCCAGAAGACGGTCGTAATATTCATATAAAGGATTTTCTTCTTCGTTATGTAAAATCCACCCCGTTAAGAACGCTCCCCCTCGAGAGACTACATCAGCTACCCTGCCCTGCTGTTTTAACCGGGCGATTGCAGAGCGGGTAACCCCACAGTGTACCGTTACGAAATCCACACCGTCTCGGGCATGTTCTTCGATAACATTAAATAATTCATCCGGAGTCATCGCAACCATAGAACCGTGTTTTTTTAAGGCTTCGATTCCCGCCTGATATATCGGCACCGTACCCACGGGAACCGGACTGGCCGCAATCACCGCACGGCGTAATGCCGGAATATCTCCGCCGGTGCTTAAATCCATCACCGCATCAGCTTTAAATTCGACAACCATTTTCAGTTTTTCCAATTCGGTCTGAATCGTGCCGAAATCAGAAGATGTGCCGATATTGGCGTTTATCTTTGTTCTCAGACCCTTGCCGATACCGCAGGGTATACCGTTCCGGTGAATCGGGTTAAACGGTATAATGACAGTACCGTCGGTAATGCCGGCGCGGATATCCTCTGCACTTACTCCTTCAAATTTAGCGACCCGCTCCATTTCCGGAGAAATCTTACCTTCTTTTGCTATCTCTAACTGTGTCATAAATAACCCCCAAATAATAAACCGGAAGTTCCTGGCGAAAACGGAGACTTCCGGTTATTTTTCCTTGTTACTTCCCTCCGCTCGCATTACCGAGTTCAGGTTCCAGGGTTGTTCCGACCCTTTTCGGAACTCTCAGCCTTTTCAGCACCCCTAGCAAGACTATCAGTTTATATCCTCAGATTAACATAGTACTAACTTTAAAAGCAATCTACACGGTGCCTTATTAGATAATTAACTTTTATTCACGAAATCGGTTATAATGCTAAAATAATAACTCTTAATGGAGAAATAATGGTCTGGTTATATTTAGTCCTTATTTTCGTTGTTTTTATTCTCGTTTTAATTTTTGTGCCGCAATTATTAATCAAACGTGCCCTGCGACAGGTAGTCAGGAACTTCCGCAGAAATTACGCTACCAGCCAGGCAAGCGCAAAAACATTAGTTGAATTAAGACTTAAGCCGCCGGATATCGTCCAGCAATTACTGAACACCCGTGATTACAAACCTATGGCTCTCGATACTTTAATTAAAACCGGTATCGTCATTGTTACCGCTGATGATAAATTCTACTTATCTGAAGAACAACTCGCCGGTTCGGTCTTGCTTAAGAAAGCTCATATACCTCCGCCTGGTATAAATTAGTCGCTAATAAAAACCCGGCACCATTGTATCAAATTGGCATACAGATTCACTCATTTCAATAATTATAGAAATTCAGCCTGCATATCTGTATAATTACTAATAGTTTGCGTTTCTACGCCTGTCTTATTATACGCAAACCGGCTTCGCGGAGAGGTGTCCGAGTGGTCTATGGAGACGGCCTTGAAATGCGTCTTTCGTATCGGAATATATAGTATTTGAAGCTATTTTCAAAGTTCGTGCCTAACCCTATTCTAGCCTCAAAAAGCTGAACGAAATGGTATAATTTATCACGAGATGTGAATCGTTTGGCTAGATATACAATTGAGTTAAAAATGGACGTTCTTCAGGAGTTTTCGGCTTGTTCAGCAGACACTAATTAAACACAAATGATGCAGGCAGGCCGCTCAGATGTGGATACCAGCCTGGAACCCGCTGTTTGTGGCTGTTGAAATATTGCCGACTGCCAGCGCGTCACCGACAATGAAAACCTCAGTCTCCGCCGCGCAGTGGCGAAGCTCGGCGACTACATCGCAGAGAGGCACCATGCCGAGAGCCAGAAGGACGGTGTCACAGGGGTATTCGACAAGCGCTCCCGTCACCATATCTCTGCAGATGACCTTGTCGTCACGGACCTCTTCAAGCCTGTTGTTCAGATGAAGCGGTATCTTTTTCTCCTCCATGATCGTGAGCATCTCGCCGCCGGCGAGCTTGGAGCTCTTATGAAGCGCTATACGGTGTTTTTCACTATCGAGCATCTCAATGACAGCGACGTCCTTACCCAAATCCTTAAGATCGATGGCCGCCTCAAGGCCGACGGGGCCGCCGCCGATGATGACGATTTTGCGCCCGACGGGAACCTTGCCCATCTCACCGTCGGGCGCCCAGTGGACATGGGGTTTATCAATGCCAGGGATCTTTGACGGGATAACCGGCTTTGAGCCCACAGCCAGGATGATGGCGTCGTAGGACTCCTGATCGAGCAGTTCCTTTGATGCTTCCGTGTTCATCCGTATCTTTGCCGGGTATTTTTTCACCTCACGCAGGAGCCATTTTAAATAATCCTGGCAATCGATCTTGAAGGGGGCGTATGCCGCCGGGACGACAAGGCCGCCAAGATGGTCCGTCTTTTCATAAAGCGTTACGTCGTGGCCACGATCACACAGCGCCATCATGGCGTACAGGCCGGCCGGACCACCACCGACGACGGCGACCTTTTTCTTCACGGGCGCTTTCGGGACGACGCCATCCCTGATCTCCTTGAACACTCCGGGATACGGGTTGACGGCACAGTTGAGAGGACGCGGCGGGAAGAAGCGGGCGCACGCGTCGCACCGGAGGCAGGGACGGCGATCCTCCGGACGGTTCTGCGCGTACTTTCTGGGCATTTCGGGGTCCGCCATCAAGGGACGGCACATCGCAATGAAATCCGCCCAGCCGCTCGCGAGTATCTCCTCGCCGATGTCAAGGCTGGTGATGGAACCGACCGTCGTAACCAGGAGGTTCGGGAAAGCTTTCTTGATATCCCGCGCGTAATGGACGTTAAAACCCCTGGGCATCATATAATTCTGGCACCAGTTGCGGTAATAATTAAAATTAAAGTCGCTGTGCAGGCCGGCGGACACATGGAGAATATCAATGTGGTCCTGCAGGTATTCGATCATACGAAGCGTCTCTTCGAAGTGCATGCCCTCGGGATGGATCTCGTCGGCTGAGATCCTGAATTCGATGACGAAGCTCGACCCCACCTTTTTGCGGATGGCGTCACAGACCTCGATCGCAAAGCGGGCACGCTTCTCTGTTGTGCCGCCGTACTCGTCCTGCCGCTTGTTATACAGGGGGCTCATGAATTGGCTGATAAGGTTACCGTGACCGCCGTGGATGAGGGCGATATCCATGCCCGCCTGCTGCATCCGGGAGCATGCCATTGCAAACTTGTCGACGGTTTCCGCGATCTTCTCATGGGTCATTTCAATGGCTGGGATCGGGTCACGGCCCAGTCTCCTGGCCCTGGTGATTTCGGAGGACGTGATGATCGGTGAGGCGCTGTAAGGCGCGTGGCCGACCGTTTCAAATGCGGTGTCCTTACCGTTATGGTTGACCTCAAAGGACGCGTGACAGTTGTACTGGGCGGCCATTTCCGCGTACCAGCTGAGCGTCAGTACGCTCCTGTCCGTGCCGAGATCAATCTGGGTCTCCTCGTCATGGCACTCACGCTTGTCGACGGTGGCGTTGCCCACGTAGAGAATCGACGTACCGCCTTTGGCAAAGGGCTGCATCCAATCCACGAAATCCCGTGTCATTTCCCCGTCCTGACTTGCCACATTGGGGGATGGAGGGGCCAGGGTTACGCGGTTTTTAAAATCAATTCCCCGGATTTTAATCGGATTAAACACATGTTCATATCTGGAAGCCATGACATTACTTCCTTTCAAATCAGTATTT
>CAZJQF010000006.1:2897-8177 GCA_964547925.1 uncultured Dehalococcoidales bacterium | reverse complement strand
ACCGAGTTGAAACGACCGAAGATGAAAAGCTGACTTTCATGGCAAACGGAAAAGGAAAGCTATCCAATTTATCTGTCCGGCACCATTGCATAGAATTATCATCCCTATTCACTCATTTTAAAAATTATAGAAATTCAGCCTGCATATCTGTATAATTACTAATAGTTTGCGTTTGTACGTCTGCCTGATTATGAGCAAACCGGCTTCACGGAGAGGTGTCCGAGTGGTCTATGGAGACGGTCTTGAAAACCGTTGTTGGCATTAGCCAACCGTGGGTTCGAATCCCACCCTCTCCGCTGTTAATCCCCAGGGAGAATTAATGAACGATATTTTTTATGAAATTTTTGATGAATTACCGAGGCAGGGCCCCGGTGATACCGCATCGACGGAAAAAGCTTTTCGGATGCTTAAAGGTTTACCGCCTTCCCCGGCAATTCTGGATATCGGCTGCGGCTCCGGCCGGCAGACCCTTGTCTTAGCCGGTTTAACAAAAGGTAAAATTACCGCTCTGGATAATCACCTGCCGTTTATCGAAAAGGTCAATGCTAAAGCAAAACAATCCAACCTTTCCGCCGGAGTAACCGGTATTGTCGGAAATATGGGCGATATAAAATTTGCGAAAGGCACTTTCGATGTCATCTGGTCCGAAGGAGCTATTTTTGTCATCGGTTTACAGAAAGGCTTAGCCGAATGGCGTGAACTATTGAAACCGGGCGGCTTTTTGGTAATCAGTGAACTGGCCTGGCGCAGGAAAAATCCACCGGCAGAGATAAAGAATTTTTTTACGGAAGAGTATCCTGATATGAAATATCATCAGGACGTTCTCCCTATTATTGAATCATGCGGATACAAACCTATCGGCAGTTTCCCGGAACCCGAGGAATCATGGTGGCCGGAATACTATACTCCCGCAGAACAAAAAATCGCCGAACTGCAAAAAAAATATCCCGGTAACAAAGAAGCCAAAGAAATTTTCGACTCGTTTTTACAGGAAATCGAGATGTTCCGGAAATACTCCAAATATTACACCAATTACTTTTACATCATGCAAAAGACGGGGTAATTTGGTCTTTCGCCGACCTCCCGGTTAATGCTTCATAAGCCCGAAGGGTATTTTTCGCCGAATTCGACCAACTGTAATTCATCACTGAATTTCTGGCTGCCCTTGCCATTGATTCCCTTGTTTCATCTTCATTTATTAAAACGGCCGGTGTCCGGGCAAAGTCACCGGCGGATTGCTTATTCACCGGATCTCCGGTACCACAATAAGTTAGCAATACAATAATCCATCTTACTTGAATCTTACTAACAGAAGGAATAAAATACAGCCACTAATGAATTAGTAAACGTTTATCGGCTTGTATTTTTTCAATTACCGAAATAAGTAGATTGTCCCCTATATTTTATGCTAGGAGCAGTGAAATGAAAGAACTTATCTCCGATATTGCCGTGATAGCTGCCGGACCTTCCGGACTCGCTGCCGCAGTCACCGCGGCGGAACTCGGTGCCGGCGTAATTGTATTGGAAAAATTGGGGCACGCCGGCGGGGATGCACTGCGCGCTAACCAGGTCTTCGGAGTTGAAAGCCGGCTACAGCGGATAAAACAGTATAACCTCAGCCGCGAAGAAGCTTTTCAAATATGGATGAACCATACCCAGTGGGGAGTGAACAACCGTCTGGTTAAGAACTTTATCGATAAATCAGCCGGTACAATCGACTGGCTGGAAAAGATGGGGGTTAAATTTTACGATCTTACTTCTCACGGGCCCGGTAACAACTACACCGGACATATGGTCTGGGAAGAAACACATCGTCCCGGATTGGGTGCCGCTTCGCGGATAATCGATGCTTTGGTGGATAAAGCCCAAAAATTAGGAGTCCAGCTAATATTCAAGACTACGGTAAAACAGATAACGAAAGAGAACAATCATATTACCGGTATAATCGGTGAAAACGCCGATGGCGAGATGATTAAAGTGCGGGCTAAAGCGGTGATAGTAGGTACCGGCGGAACTACAGGTTTCAGCCCCGCTGCTCCGGGTTCCCGCGGTGACGGCATCCGTATGGCAAAAGAAGTCGGGGCTGACGTCAACGATGGTACCTTTCTCTGCTTTCCCGGGGTCACGAGTAAGCGGGGCCCAACCGGTTCCGATGACCCGACAGCGACGATTATGGCTGTCTTCACCCATCCCCATCTGGCCGTAAATTTACTCGGCGAGCGGTTTATGGATGAAGAAATGGGAGTAATTACTCCTTTCGCTCCAAACGCAATAGTAAATCAGAAAAACCACTGTGCTTTCAGTATTTTCGATGAGGTCACTAAGCAATATTTAATCGAGAACGGATTAGAATTTCCCTTCGGTTTCGGTATTGCACAATTTCCTCAAATAATTACCGAAGCCAAGCACTTCGATACCGAGTTAAACCGGATTTTAAGCAAAGGTTCCGATACTTTTTTTAAGGCTGATTCTCTCGAAGAACTGGCCCACCGGACCGGTATCGACCTTCAAGGCCTACGGAAAACCGTCGAAGAATATAATTTAGCCTGCGAAACAGGCCGTGATGAAATATTTCATAAAAAAGCCAGATACCTCAGGCCGGTAAAAACACCGAATTTCTACGCCAAGATGAACCGGGTTGCCGGTTACGGTTTACCTGACGGCATCAAAACCAATGACCGCACTGAGGTCATAACCAAAGATTTTGATGTTATTCCCGGACTATATGCTATCGGAGCAGATGCCTTCTGCAACATACACCGGGAAATTTATCCGAATGTCCTGCCGGCGAATGCTTTAGGTTTTTGCTTCAATTCAGGCAGAATGGCAGCGGAAAATGCGTTGGAATATCTAAAAACAATCGCATATTCCGGCTAAAGTCTATAATATTTTTATCCTATAGAGATAATATAAACCAAAATAATTTAAACCGGATTCGACAATGCTAAAAATACTACTGTCCTCAGATATTCTCCCCTGAATATTAAGGTTTTCTTTACGGTAAATTACGTAGGCTTACGGATGGCTTTTCTATTCTTTACCCCGTAGTATCAGAATCAGATATATTTTCTTGGAAGATCCGATGACACCTAAATATTTACGATGGCTGAAGCTAATCTCACGAGTTAGCGCGTGGGCATTACTGGTAACCGTGCTTATTTTTATCATTTCGGGCTGGGGCATTACCCAGACGGAAACGATTTACCGACTCTCCTTCGGACTAATCGACCGTAGAATCGCTAATCTCATCCACCGCCTGATGGATATCCCGCTCGGAGTATTCTTTTTAAGCCACATTTTCGCCAATATCAGGTTAATGGTAAAGACTCGAAAGACAACCTTGATTCTAATTACCGATATTGTATTAGTTGTAGCCGGATTGGGCTTGTTAGCTGTTTTCATTATTATGGGTAGGGTGTAGGAGGAAACCGATGTTAAGAATCAGGACGCTTACTATTTTTATTATATTCGTATTGGTGCTAATTATCCCGCTTTTGTTCGGTTGTACCGGACGCAACACCACCACCTCCAACACTACCACTACTAACACATCCATTACGACTACTGATACGACAACCACGCAACCTTCTGAAATTGAAGCGACTGAATTCCAGGGAGTTCCGCTCACTCCTATCAGTAAACAAAAAAATAACGCTCTCAGCGGCACTCAATTTATCGATAGAGAAACCTATATTTTAACCGTCGATGGGCTGGTGGAAAATTCGCTAGCCCTTACTTATGACGACCTGCTAAATTATCCGCAGGAAGACCGTCTGATGGACCTGGATTGTGTCGAAGGATGGGGTTTCACCGCTAAATGGACCGGTCCATCTCTAAATGCCATTTTTAACGATGCGGTGGTTAAACCTGAAGCCCTCATCGTTATTTTTCATACTACAGATGTTCCTGAAGGATACACATCTCTTCCTCTGAGTTATATACTCGATAACGACATTATTATCGGGCTTAAAGATAACGATATAACCCTGATGCCGGACAGGGGCTTCCCTTTTCAGGTAGTCGCGATGAGTAAATACGGTTACAAGTGGGCTAAATGGGTTGACCGTATCGAACTTTCATCCGACACCAGCTTCCGGGGTTATTGGGAAGAAGCAGGCTACAGCAATAATGCCGATGTCGGCGGCCCGGCATTTGAATAATCCTGTTTTGACTTGATATATCCGGTGTAAAAGAATTATACTACTTCCGATAATTTAAGTTTGTTGTCTGGCATTCTAAATGCCATTCCGGTCGAAATACTGCTGTTTTAAAAGCTTTTTATTAACAAATCCGTTAGTAACCGCTTTTAACTATGCCCTATACCAGGATATGGAATTTCAGGATAACCGGTGATTACAAAGCGGGAGATAATTATTAACCGATGACAGGTGGTAATACCGACCCCGGCGGAAATGATAAAAATAAAAAACCATCAGGCAGGATAAAAACCTTCGCCTCTTTCAGCATCCCGGCTTACCGGATCTATTATACTTCCATGATAGGCAACTGGACGGCTATGAGTATGCTTATGCTCATCCGATCGTTGCTTATTTACCGCATAACCGGTTCGGCAACAATGGTAGGCTCCGTCTCCTTAGCCGCGGCCATACCTGCACTTCTGATTGCCTTACTGGGCGGAGCTATTGCCGACCGTACCCAGAAGAAATTTATCCTTCTTGGATGCCAGATGGGTTCTCTTCTCACTACCGGAGCAATCGGAATCAGTCTTGTCACCGGGTACCTGGGCACTGACAATCCAGGCCATGTCTGGGTATTACTGGCTGCCGCCGTTATCGATGGTGCCGTTATGGGCTTTTATATGCCGACTAATATGTCCATAATTCCGGAAATAGTAGGTATAGACAAAGTTATGAACGGTATTTCTTTAAACCAGATGGGGATGAATGTCTTCCGTCTTGTCGGACCCACCTTAGCCGGCTTTTTAGTCGATAAATTTAGTTTTGCCCCCGTTTACTTTTTAATGAGCGGTATGTATTTAGTTTCTATTATCAGTACTTCGTTTTTACCCCGCACCGGCACGAAAATTGTCCGCGGCGGTAATGCGATGAAGGATGTTGCCGCAGGTATCAAATACCTGAAAACCGATTTTATTATAATGGCGGTTACCCTCTTCGGTATTTGTCATGTTGTGGCAGGCCAACCGTTTAACCAGTTACTGCCCGTATTTACCGAAAGTATCCTGCAGGTCAGTGCTACCAAACTGGGCATGCTGAATGCGATTTCTGCCGGCGGCGCACTGGCCAGTTCACTGGTCATCGC
>CAZJQF010000006.1:0-2797 GCA_964547925.1 uncultured Dehalococcoidales bacterium | reverse complement strand
TTATGAAGCGGTTCAGAACCCTTAATTAACCGCAGCTAGAAGTTAACCATTCCGACAAAAAACAGATTAATAAAGACGTGGATAATATAGACCGGCCAGAACGAATTTCCTTTGTAGGCGATATAGCCGAAGAGCAAGCCGGTAAAAATAGTGCTTACGGTCTCGACCGGCGGCTTACCCAGGTGAAGAATCACAAAGGGAATCATCTGAATGATAATACTGCCTTCTTTGAATTTATCCTTCAATCCGAATATCAGGTAGCCTCGGAACATGAACTCCGAACCTAAAAGGCTGAAGATAGTGGTCCAGGTATAAGTGAAAAAACCTTTCCCTAAGAGTTCACGGCTATAATAATCCTGTAGCGAAGGTAAGAACGAAACACTATACAGGATAATCCCGGCCAAAACACACGTTAATATTACCCAGAAACCCCAGATACGAGGACTCCCCAACCGCAGTCCGTAATTGAGAGGATTCTGTCTCCTCAACAGGATAATCGCAAGGGGTAAAAGACCGAAATAAAAAAGGGTGTTGAACCAATGGTCCCAAACCACGTAGTAACGGTTCAGAGTCATAAAAAGCATGGCGGAACCGATGACGATTACTTCGTTGGCGTTGTTTTTCAGAAAGCGGATTAAGCTTAGCGGTTCCTCTTTGAAAATATTAGACATTGGGAAAATAGTAGCATAAACCGAAATAAGATTAAAGATTTATGATTTAAGAATGTCTAATTTCGAATTCTAAATATTGTCTGTTATCTTCATCTGCTTGTCTGTTCACAAATTTGTTTACTAATATGGATACTAAATTTTTCCAGAATCTATGACCCGAAATATTATTCATATCGTATTCGATATGCCACATACCCGGATGTTTACGGATTACCACAGAAGCAAATTCCGTTCCCAGACCACGCCTCCGAAATTCGGGCAAAATCGAAAATTCAGCCATCTCATAAAAATTATTATCCTTGCGAATCAATGCAAATCCAATAACTTTATCATCAACCCTGAATAAATACGGATATCGGTTTTCATCTGACCAGTATAAGTCTAACCACGGATAATCATATTGTCCGTTATCATTCCTGGGAATAACATCAAACTGTGACAGTTCCCCAAGATAATCTTGAAGGAGATGGTTAATAAGTGGTTTATCCTCGATATCTGCAATTCTGATTAGCTTCATTGATGTTTCGTTTTTTGTTTTTCCATAAGGGCTTTTAAATTTGCCGCTAAATACGGATACACTCTTGATAATTCACCCAACTTTTTCTTGATACGAGGCTCTAACTCTTCCCATGGTGTTTTATGTAATATCATACCGGTTTCTGTTTCTGAAAATATCGGACCTGATACGATATTATCTATATAAGGTTTATTCTCAGGACAAACAAATTGGCAACTCATACAGCCGACAAACGCTTTAGGCCAATCAGGCTGCAATTGAACCCAGTACGGAAAATCCGGATTCCGCTCCATAATAGAACCGGGGCATTTTTCCGCATGGATTAGAAAACGGTCGGTAGCAATACTCCCCGTCGGACATTTATCGACACAAAGCGAACAGTGTTTACATGTATCTAATTCTCGAATTATCTGCCAATCGTCTTCTTCACAGGGACAATCGGAATAAAAACCAACTAACCGGTGATAACTTCCCATACCGTGGACATAAGTAATATTATTCTTTCCGTATGTAGCCAAGCCGCTTCGAACTGCAAGCATCTTCAGAGCTAATTGGGCTTTCACCAGATTATATCCTTCTGCTTTAAGAACATCTTTAAGTATCGTTTCCGCTCGAAGTTCATCTGCTTCAAAGAAATAATTTGGAGCAACATCAGCAGGAAAAGTATGCTTTTGGTATTTAAATTTCAGACGAGTAAGCGGTTCGGGCATAGCTACAATAATTATTGTTTTTGCATCGTGCATATTGTCATTAGTATTTAAATAAAAATGCCATTTTTCATACAGACTCTTGGCGATTAATCCCTGGGTGATTAATTTGCCGACGGCATCCTGAATTTCCGAAAGGTGAGAAATTGAGACGGTTCTAAATTTATACCCTATTGGCGCAATTTTTCTCTGAATTTGAGTTAATACTTCACCGCGTGACATACCGAAATAATAAGACTCAATCTGGCTTTAGTCAAGTTATTTAATTCTAAGTTTTGTTTTTAAGATTTAAGCTTTGAGCATTAAGCTATTTGGTGATTTTTAAGCAATAAAAAAAGGGAAGCTAAAATTAGCTTCCCTTTTTTACTTAACCCCTGTATAGCGGAAAGAAAGCCTCTGTTCCGATTAAAAACCGGAACTCGACCTAGGAGAACTTGGTTTACACACCAATTTTTTCATCTCCCTAGAAAGGAGGTGATCCAGCCGCAGCTTCCGCTACGGCTACCTTGTTACGACTTCGTCCCAATTACCAGTCCCACCCTCGGCGACTGCCTCCAACTAAAAGCTGGTTAGCTCATCGACTTCAAGTGTTACCGGCTTTCATGACGTGACGGGCGGTGTGTACAAGGCCCGAGAACGTATTCAACGCACCATGCTGATATGCGTTTACTAGCAACTCCGACTTCATGCAGGCGGGTTTCAGCCTACAATCTGAACTGGGGACGGTTTTTAGGATTAGCTCCGAGTCACCCCATTGCAACCTATTGTACCGCCCATTGTAGCGTGTGTGTAGCCCCAGGCATAAGGGCCGTGCTGATTTGACGTCATCCCCACCTTCCTCCCCGTCTTGCGGGGCAGTCTCGCCAGAGAAAACAACTGGCAACGAGGGTTGCGCTCGTTGC
>CAZJQF010000005.1:29464-39681 GCA_964547925.1 uncultured Dehalococcoidales bacterium | reverse complement strand
GAACTGATGTTCCTGGAAGAAATGGGCATCTGCAAACCCGGCGAAGCTATTAATTACACCAACGAAGGTAAAACCGCCCTCGGCGGTGATATCCCCGTAAACACCAGCGGCGGTCTGCTTTCGATGGGAGAACCTGTTGGGGCAATGGGTACCGCTCAGGTAGCCGAAATAGTCTGGCAATTACGGGGGCAGGCCGGCCAGCGTCAGGTAAACGACGCGAAAATCGGTATGTGCGAGACGGCCGGCGCCGGCGGCAACTGCGCCGTAATTATTTTGAAAAAATAAATCATTCCCTACATATCGAATATTAAATCCGATATGTTCCCTTGAGGAGACTTAAATGAGCAAAGGTATTAAAGGTAAAGTCGCCGTTATTACCGGGGGTGCCTCAGGCATCGGTAAGGGTACTGCTTTGGCTTTCGCTAAAGCGGGGGCAAAAGTAGTTATCGTTACCGGCCACAGTGTAAAAGCCGCTAATGATACCGTAAAACAAATCAAGGAATTAAAACAGGAAGCTGTATTCATTCAGTGCGATGTTACTAATGAGACTCAAGTCGAAGCTATGGTTTAAGAAGTAGTCGCTCAATTCGGGAAGATAGATTTCGCATTCAACAACGCCGGAGTCGGTCCGGAAGGTATCACGATACCGTTTTGTCCTCTAACCGAACTCACCGAGAAAAACTGGGACTGGGTAGTCGATACGAACATGAAAGGTGTTTTCTTATGCATGAAGCACGAGTTAAGACAGATGAGAAAACAAAAATCGGGGGCTATTGTTAATACCTCTTCAGATGCCAGTCTGCATATTATGCCCGGTTTTGGTGGTTACGGGCCAAGTAAATTCGGTGTAAACGCCCTTACGAAAACTGCCGCCATGGAAAATTTGGACTGCGGTATCCGGGTAAATGCAGTGTGCCCGGGTCTAATCCTGGGAACCGGTATGTCCGATAGATTGTTCGAAGGAATGAAGAAAAAATCCGCCGGCTCCTTATCACCCTCAGATAAGGGTAAAAAAATGATAACCGGTGTCCCGGATGATATCGCCAGGGTTGTTGTCTGGCTTTGTTCGGACGATGCCTCATTCGTAAACGGTCAAATTATCGCTGCCGACGGCGGTTCGCAAATTTCCTAATCCAATACCGTTTGAATATACGACTGCATGACATCAACCGGTAAAGCTACCCCGAACCCTTTTAGTTCGTCCCCGTCCGGACCAATACGGGCAGAAGTAATGCCGATAACTCTACAACTGTCTTTGGCTACCAGAGCCCCGCCGCTATTGCCGGGAATAATCTGGGCGTCACATTGAATATATTTTCTGCCGTTAACATTGCGCATTGCGGAAATTATCCCCTGGGTGAAAGTAACCGGCCCCGGCAGACTTTTCCCCATCGGAAATCCGGCAGCTACTACCGTTTCCCCTACTATAATATCGTTCCATGACCCAAATGACGCTACAGGTAAAATAATTTTATCATTACCGAACTTGATGATGGCTAAATCAAGTTCGGTATCCGCATCGATTACTTCGGCACGGTAATGTTGTCCGTTATCCAATGTAACCGTTATCGTAATCGCGTTTTGAATAACGTGTTTATTAGTTATGACATAACCGTTGTTTCTTATTATTATTCCGGAACCGGACGACGAAAACCCGTCTCCTGTTATGTCAAGTCTGACAATCACCGGCTGGATATTGAGAATTAAGTCCCCTAACGGAATCGATTTATTTACAGAGCTGGTTTCCGTATAGGCAATACTACCGGATTGCCCGATTTGTAAGGCAGAGACTTCAGACATCAGATTTGATAGCTGCGACTGCGTATTTTCTAATTGGCTTCTTTGGCCTGCGATGAAGAAACCCATCATAGCAATTATGAGGACGAGCAATATAATAATGCATTGAATGGCCAGTTTCTTCATTCATTTTTCCCGGGTTTTAGCTGCTGTTCAATAAGTCCATTAAAGTACCTGATAATATTCTAAGTTATATAGCGGGAAATGAAATATTACTTCAGTCCATTCTTGATACTGACTTTGGGGGAGCCCGGCTGAGGCTGATTTAAAATACAAGAGTAAGTTAAACGGTACTTGGGTAATTAAAATAGACGAAAATCCAACTGAAAGTATTAAGGAAAAACAGCTAAAAGGGGTAAACGGGGTTACCTGAAGTTTAACGGCGTTTGGCGTTGTATTTAATATCCGGCGACTTTAAACGTTATCCGGCTTTATTTTTGCCGGTATTTAACCTTTAGCTCTCGTTTCAATATTTTACCGGAAGAGTTTTTTGGCAAGGCTTCCACAATCTCAACTGTTTTTGGAGTTTTATAACCGGCAATTTGTTTTTTACAAAAGGCAATGAGTTCTTCACTCGTAGCCTTCTCACCTTTTTTAAGAACGATAACCGCATGAACCCTTTCTACCCAGTATGAGTCCGGCACACCGATAACCGCTGCTTCCAATACTGCGGGATGCCGGTAAAGGACTTCCTCTATCTCTCGCGGAAACACGTTTTCCCCGCCGGAAATTATCATGTCTTTCTTTCGGTCGGTAATAAAAACATAGCCGTTTTCATCGTAATGTCCCAGGTCTCCGGTATGCAGCCAACCGTTAATAATAGTAGCTTTTGTGGCTTCAGGATTGTGGAAATATTCCTGCATTATATGGTTGCTTCTGACGATTATCTCGCCTACCTTCCCGCACAGGACGTCCTTGTTTTCTTCATCGACGATTCTCACCTGCACACCGATATATGGCTGTCCTGCAGAATTAAGCTTCTTTTGACCGGCTTTTGTCTGATATAAAATCCGGTGGTCTTCTTTAGATAGATGACAGATTGCCGGACCGCTCTCGCTCTGTCCGTATCCCTGAGAGAAAATCGGACCGAATACATCCATTCCCCTTTTCAATACCTCCAAAGGCATAGGAGAGCCTCCGTAAAATATCATCTTCAAGGAACCGATATCATATTGCTTGAGATCCGGATGGTTTAATATCGCAATCAAATGAGTTGGAACAATATCCATATGGGTAGCTTTTTCCGTCTGTATCAATCGCAGAGTTTGGGCAACATCAAACGATTTACAGATAACGTTACACCCGCCGGTATACAGAGAGGCTCGGAAATGGGAGTTGCCGGCAATATGAAATAACGGCGTTATCTGGATACGTTTGTGACCGTGTTCCAGTCCCATATCCAGCGAGAGAGTCTTGGATTCCTCGATTAGCCGCCGCTGCGTATATAAGGCACCGCGGGGTACCCCGGTTGTCCCGCTGGTAAAAATAATACCCACCGGCGTATCTTCCGTTACTATCACATCGGGTTCATCACCTGAAGATGATTCCAGTAAATCATCATAAGACGTCATATCGGTAAAAGCACCTTCAAGACAGATAAAATGTTTAACATTCGGCAGACGCTGCCGTATTGATTTAACCGTATCCACCAGTTCACTGCCTATAAAAACCGTCTTGGCTAGAGAGTTATTGATAACAAACTCTAATTCACTGTCTTTCAGCCGCGGATTGAAGGGTGCGGCGATAAAACCGCCCTTCATTGCCACACCGTTGATTTCCGCAAACTTCAAGCAATTCCAGGAAAGAATCCCGATAACATCTCCCGTCCGGCAGTTCAGGCGATACAGAGCGTTAATCAGCTTATTTACTCTGTTGTTATATTCAGCGAACGTTATTCTCTCTTTTTCAAAAACGAATGCCTCTTTATTCGGGTAAAGCAAAGAATTTCTGTAAATTATATCCGCCCAGGTCTCAGGATTATACCGGGATAGTGCTTTTAACAGATAGTTATCCAACATTTAATCTCTTTTCAAAAAATAATAAAAATAAATTATTGCGTGGCAATAATATAAAATACTAATCACACAGATTTATACGTATATTTTCCCCTCTTCAACTATTTTCTTGCCGTCTATCTCCAGCGTTCCGCAGTAGATAGTGCCGTCGATATGCATATACGGCGTCGGCTGAACGTGACCCGGTGATAAAAGGTGCGGATACCAGCCGCCGCAGGTTACGTGTGTGTTTCCCAGACCTCTTTTCTCAGCGTGGACGGCACCATCCGGATACCAGCCGGGTGTTAGACCGGCTGCCATCTCGACTATCTGGTCCAGGTCTTTTACGCGGCTAAGTAATCTCCTAAAAATTAAAGCGTCTTTACTGCCGTCTACGGACACGATTTTCCCTTTTTTGACCGTCAGTGTGATCGGTTCTCCATGGCTACGGACATGTCCGACCGGGCCGTCCCAGACCACAACCCCCTCTGCCGTACCGAATCTGGGAGCAACATCCACTTCACAACCGTTTACGCCGCCACCCACCCACATCCAGTCCAGGGGTTTAAATTTTGGATCCTTTAAGGACTTAAGATAGTTCGCTGTTTCCATGCCACCGCCGTGTATCTCCGCTGTAATATCCGTCCCACCTTTTCCCGTAATCCTTATCTTCTTTCCGGTTTCGACGATTCTAGCGATTCGTTTCGCGGTATCATAAACTTTCTCCATCTCCGCTCCGTCGATATCGAAAACACCGTGATACTTCCAGGTCTGCTCCGAGCCCTGCATCTGTCTGGAAACCTTTGGCGGCGGATTTTGCGAAGGCGGGTCCATCATCTTTCCCCATTGCGATACAAAAGAACGCTCGCAGCGTATTATCGCATCCGGAATCCCGCTCGATATCGCATCGTGGGCTATCGGAGTTAATCTCAGCGGCCAGGGATCCCAGCCGCTGTTGGGCATAATCATTATCGTCGGTATCGCCCCGGCTTCAGATACGGCGGCGGCAAATGCCTGAATCATTTCCTTTTCGGTGGCAAAATCGGCAAGTATCAGTACATGCTCGCCCGGTTTAACCTGCAGACGCTCGTTAACCTGCCGTTTTACCGCCCTCATTGCTCTGACATCAAAACACTCCATATTATTGATGTCTTCAAAATAATTGATTTCGTTCATTGCTTTTCTCCTGTTAATTAATTTCTGAAATAACTTATCGATTGATATTTTTTACCGTATTTCCTCCGATTTTTCCTTTTCCCAGATTGGTGATCTTTTTTACTTTATATTCGATAACCTAAACTACAGCGGTCAGTCCTGAACTAACCCGGCCGACAATTACCCTGTCCGCCTGTAGTTTATTTTTCTGTTGTGTTGCCATATTTTCCGAAGCCTCCTTAAGTGAAAAAATGTATTAATATAACGCACTTATCACATTAATATGCTTCAAAATTCAGGTTTATAGCGAAAAAAAGCGTCGAAAATACGCTAATTATACACCCGAAAATAGATTTAGACAACACAAAAATAAATTAGGATTTTAGATTGTCTAGAAAAGCCGAAATTGCGAGCCAATCGTTTAAATTGGTTGACACAGCTTGAAATTTTCCTGTTGCCCCGCACAAAGGTTATAATATAGTAGCTAAATTAATTCGGGGATTAGTTTTCACAACAACCTTTATCAATAAATTATTTTAAGGAGACTTATAAAGAACAGATGGCTGGTGTATTAGATGGCATCAAAGTATTGGACCTCACCCAGGTATATTCGGGACCGTTTTGCACCTTGTTATTAAAGGATTTAGGAGCGACGGTAATTAAAATCGAAAGGCCCGGCTCCGGTGACTTAATCCGCGTCGATGTGCCGCGTACGGAAGCCCTTGAATCCGGCACCTTCATCAATTTCAATCGCGGTAAAAAGAGCATTACCCTGGATTTGAAGACGGAAAAAGGCCTTGCTATATGTAAAGAACTCATTGGAAAAGTAGATGTCCTGGTCGAGAATTTCAGTCCCGGCACGATGGCAAAGCTGGGTCTCAGCAGCCAGGAATTATGTCAAAAACACCCCAAATTGATATACGCTTCCATTGCAGCCTACGGGCAAACAGGACCACGCCGTGATTTTCCCGGCTTCGACCCTATCGCTCAGGCAATGGGCGGTATGACCGCGGTAACCGGTTATCCCGATACTCCTACCAAGTGCGGCGTTTCGATAGCCGACCTCAGTTCCGGTGTTTTTGCGGCCTTCTCTATCGTCTCGGCTTTATACCACCGGCTGCAAACCGGCGAGGGACAGGTCATCGATATCTCAATGCAGGATACTATCTGGCTGCTGACCAGTCTGGAACTCAGCCCCCATTACTTTTTAAACGGCGTTGCCCCGAAAAGATTGGGCAATGCTCATCCGGCGATGATTCCGGGCAATCTCTACCCGACAAAAGACGGCAGAGTATTCATCAATGCCGGCGTCCTCATTCAACTCCGCCGCCTTTATACCGTGATGGGCCGGGAAGACCTCATCAACTCTCCTATGGGAGGCAACCAGAACGAGCGTATTAAATACAGAGATGAAATCGATGCCATAATTGCGGAATGGACGAAAACTAAGACTACCGAAGATATAGTAAACATTCTAAAGAAGAACGATGTGCCGTGTACTCAATTACCCACGTTCGATGAGGTCTGCAACGACCCGCAATTAATCAGCAGAGACATGATTGTTGAAGTGGAACAGGAAATTTCAGGAAAGGTCAAGACACCCGGTTCTTTATTCAAGCTCTCCAAAACACCGGGTAATATCAAATACCCGGCACCGCTGCTCGGGGAGAATAATAATGACGTGCTGACTGAAATGCTCGGTTACGGTGAGGAAACAATCACCCAATTATCTATCGATGGTATTATTTAACAACTTACTGGAATCTACAAAATTTATCGGGGTGTTGGTGAGCAATCTGAGGCTAAATTGGATGGTTGGTAGCGCATACCGGATTCGAACCGGTGATCTCGTCCTTGAGAGGGACGCGTCCTAGGCCGCTAGACGAATGCGCCACGCTTAATGCAATCAGAGATGGAGAATTAATATCTTTACTCTATCGCTGAATAAGTTTATTATATCAATTAGCCCGTATCTCGGGCAAACGTTTTAATTTTAACCGAGTCTGGAGATGAAATGATTCCAGCCGATAAGCTTTTTCCCCCCGTGGAGGGGTATGTTCAGCCATTCGACCTGATTTTTTATAACACTGGAATAAAGGACAAATTCACCGGTTGTATCACCGGTACTATTAACCGTGCGGGCATATTGCGGCATATTCCGAAAATGTATTTAAGTACATACGGCAAGGAGTCTTAAAGTTTAATGAAACCTGATGTTGTTTTTGAAAACCGGCATGACGCCGGCCGCAAACTGGCGGAAGCGTTAAGCCAGTATCAAGGCAAACCGGTTGTCGTGCTCGCTATCCCTAACGGCGGCGTGCCGATGGGTCTGGAAGTCGCCAAATCACTTAATGCCGAATTCGATGTCGTCATTTCCCGGAAAATTCCCATGCCTCTCAGCCCGGAAGGTGGCTTCGGAGCCATTGCCGATGACGGGACGATGATTATCAATGAAAATATCGTCAAGAAAATCCATTTAAACACCTCCCAGATTGACTACGAAGCTAATAAAGTCCGGGCTGTAATTAAAAAACGCACGCTCCTTTACCGCGGCAACCGGCCTTTAACCAGAGTCCTCCATAAATCGGTCATAGTTATCGATGACGGTCTGGCCTCCGGTATTACCATGAAAGCCGCCGTAGAATCCATCCGGCACCGCCACCCGAAAGAAATCATCGTTGCCGTGCCTACCGCTTCAACTACTGCCCTGCCTCTGGTAAGACCGGTCGCCGATAAGGTGATTACCTGCATTACCGGTGAGCCGCCCTACGCCGTCGCCGACTACTATAAACACTGGTATGACGTACCTGATGACGAAGTAGTCAAAGTATTGGAAAACTGGCGTGCGCAACACATGATAAGAGTGTAAAGCCATTCGTTGTACCTCAAAAATTGTATTCTATATTTTAGTTACAAGTAGCTAAAATGTTATAATTCTTTACAAAAAATGATAACGGGAGATTTAAATTGTCCGGACCTCTTAACGGTGTAAAAGTCGTTGAAATAACCAATTTTCAGCAGGGACCAATAGCGGGTGCATTTCTGGGCGACCTCGGTGCCGACGTAATTAAGATTGAAACAACCGCCGGCGACCCCGGCAGAGGGTTCATGAACATTATCGCCGCCGAAGCCAATTTAAAAGGAAATAACTATTATTTCGAACACAACAACCGCAATAAAAGAAGCATGATTCTGGATTTAAAAAAGGCCGGAGGCAAAGAGGTATTTTTCAAACTAATCGACACTGCTGACGTCTTTTTAACTAATCTGAGTATAGATGCTCCTATAAAAATGGGTATCGGTCCGGAAGTATTATTAAAAAGAAATCCCCGGTTGATTTATGCTCACGCCTCCGGATGGGGTCGTAAGGGCCCGGATGCCAACAGTCTGTCTTTCGATTACACCGGCATCGCCCGCAGCGGCCTGATGATGAGCTGCGGCGAGCTTGACAGCCCGCCGTCTCAGGTTATTCCCGGCGTCGGCGATGAACTCGGCGGCATGGTTTGTGCCTGGGGAGTGACCGCAGCCTTATTTGCCCGGGAAAAGACCGGCCGTGGACAGGTAGTCGATACTTCCTTAATGGGCAGCGTAATCGCCGCACTGGGGCTCATAATGTCGGCTCCGGCGGTGCTCGGGCAAGAATTTCAGCGTAATAAGAGAGCCGAAGCCGGCAATCCCTTATACAGTCATTATAAATGTAAAGACAATAAATGGCTGGTTATCGCTCATTTACAGCCTGATAAATACTGGCCGAATATCTGCCGGGCGCTCGATATGCCGGAACTGGTTCACGACCCCAAATTTACCAGTATCGAAAGCCGGTGTGCCAACAATAAAGAATTAATTGCTATTATAGACCGCAAATTCGCTATGAAAACCAGAGACGAATGGCTGAAAATTTTAAAGGAATCGGACTGCATCTGTACCCCGATACAATCGCCGATTGAAGTAATCAATGACCCGCAGGCGCTTGCCAATAACTACTTTATTAATATCGAACACCCGGCCTGGGGTAAGACTAAAATGGTCGGTTTTCCCTGGGATTTCAGCGAGACTCCGGCGGCCTGGCGGTGTGAAGCCCCCGGCTTCGGCCGGCATACAGAGGAAATACTGCTGAGTCTGGGTTACACCCATAACGATATAACCGACCTTAAAAACAAAGGTGTTATCGGATAACTCGAAAAAACCTGATACGGTTTGAATAGAAATGCAAATCATTAAAGTGCCTCAGATGGCATGGTATAATCCGGGATATCTCGAATTATCCTTCCCTGACGGCTGGCAGCTGGATATATATAATATATCCGGCTACGATAAAAAGGCTTTGCAATCCACAGCTATTCAATCGGCAATAACGAATCCCCTCGGAACGCCTCGCTTACAGGAACTCGCCCGGGGCAAAAAAGACGCTGTTATTGTTTTCGATGATATTTCACGCGTTACCCGGGTTGCGAAAATAGTCCCCTACATTATGGATGAACTACGAAAAGCCGGAATGGATAATAAACATATCCGCTTCATCTGTGCCCTGGGCCTTCACGCGGCAATGTCCCGTACCGATTTGGTGAAGAAATTAGGTGAGGATATCGTCAGCAATTTCCGCTGTTTCAACCACAACCCTTTCGGAAACTGTTCTTATATCGGCACGACCAAGACATTTAAAACAAAAGTCTGCATTAACGATGAATACCTTAAGTGCGACCTGAAAATAGTCATCAGTTCCTGTGTCCCGCATCCCAGTGCCGGCTTCGGCGGGGGCAGCAAAATGATTTTGCCCGGTCTGGCGTCTTACGAAAGTATCAGCTGGAACCACAAAGCCGGCGGCGCTATCACGATGGTCCCGCTGGAAGCCGAAGCGAAACCGGTGCAGGGTATGGGCATAGTCGAAGGAAACTTGTTTAAAAAAGATGTCGATGAAGCGGCGGAAATGGCAGGAATCGATTTTCTGGTTAATTGCATTAATAATTTATGGGGCGAGCCTGTTTCTATTTACACCGGAGACTGGAAACTGGTGCAGCAAGCTTCCGTTAAAGAAGCGTTAGTCCACTACCGGGTGCCCAAAATTTCCGGTTATGACATCGTCATTTGTAATAACTACGCCAAAGTGAACGAGGCAACCGTCGGGCTGGTGAGCACCTTGCCGATGGTAAATGATCGCGGCGGAGACATCGTAGCCATAACGAATTCCCCGGAAGGCCAGGTTACTCATTATCTGGCCGGACCGTTCGGATTAACGACATTCGCCGAACAGCATTCGGATATGAACGTTCC
>CAZJQF010000005.1:0-29364 GCA_964547925.1 uncultured Dehalococcoidales bacterium | reverse complement strand
TTTTATGATATAATTTCCCAAGTGCGAGGAGGCTGAGAATGCCGGGATTTATAACTTTAAGTATCGACCCCAGAAAGTATCAGGGGGAATTTTTAGAGGATTTATTCGGCCTTACTTTTTACCAACAGCATTTAGGTGAAGACTACGCCGGACTGACAACGTTTAAAGCCGGGAAAATAAACATCCGCACCCACCGCGGGTTATTCCGGCCGAATTTCGCCAATGACCTTAACGGGCTTGACGGCACCTCAGGCATCGGATACTGCGGTGATAATCGGGAACCTGTTTTAATCGATTCAAAGCTGGGTGATTTTGCGGCTTGCTTCTCCGGTAACGTCATTAACCGGGATGAGCTTATAAAAAAATTCAAGACCGAAGGACACGCTTTCGCCTGGAGCGGGACGGATATCGAAATAATCACCAAATTAATCGCCCAAGGAGACAGCTTCGTTAACGGCATCGATAAAATGAATAATGCCATCCGGGGAGCTTATTCGATTGCATTGCTCACCCCCAACGGTATTTACATCGCCTCCGACCCGAGCGGCCGCTGGCCTATGGTTATCGGCCAAAAACCGGGAGCCGTAGTTGCGACTACCGACCCCTGTGGGTTTGCCAATTGGGGCTTCGACTATCTCCGTGACGTCGAGCCCGGAGAAATTGTTTTATTAAGAGACGGTCAGGCAGAAACACAGGGTAAATTACCGAGTTCGAAAACTCAAATTTGTACTTTTGTCTGGGTTTATACCAATTTCCCTAACGCCGTATTTAAAAACATCGCCGTTTCCGCAGTAAGAAAAAGGCTGGGGGCTGCCCTCGCCAGACGTGATATAGAACGTGGTTTCATACCGGACATAGTCGCGCCTGTCCCGGATTCCGGCAGATTTTGTGCCATAGGATACCACCAGGAGTTTTGCCGCCAGATTAATGAAGGAAAAATTAACAGAATCCCGGTATATGACGAGGTATTAATAAAGTACCCTTATGCCGGCCGCAGTTATCCCCGGTCGACACAAACTAAAAGAGACTTCGAAGCTCATATCAAACAACTGAGAAGCGGGGAGAGTTTTGAGGGTAAAAAACTGGTGGTCTGCGATGATTCCGTACGCCGGGGTACTCAAATTGAAAGAAATCTGGTCCCGAAGCTCCGGGCGCTGGGTGTCAGTGAAATACACTTCAGAATTTCCAATCCCGATTCTTTTTCTTACTGCCAGTGGGGAAAAACCATTAAAAAGGGAGAACTCATTGCCGCCCGGATTCCTTCTATCAAAAAAAGAAGCACTTTCCTGGGTATAGATAGCCTGGAATATACGACTGTCCATGAACTGGCGGAGGCGGTAGAACTACCGCTCGAGACACTCTGTATCGATTGTGATTTACCCACTCAGGAAGAGATGGTCTAATTTCTCTGGAATTCGATAATAACGCCAATGAATAGTCTCAAATAATATCCAAGCAATATGTTGTTACCGGCATGATATTATTAGAAGCTTCTCGGAAATCGAGAGGAGCGAATAATACGAGGACTTTATTTCGCATCCGGTTTAATGCGGTAGCCGATATTTCTAACGGTTTCGATAAAACTATGGGCAGGGTCTTCGATTTTACTGCGGAGTCTGGTAATATGAACATCCACGGTTCTATCACCACCGTAGTAGTCATAACCCCAAATTTTATTAAGCAAAACTTCCCGGCTCAGCACACGGCCTTTCTCACTCATTAACAGTTTTAGAAGTTCGTACTCCGTAAAGGTAAGGTCAACTACCTTACCGGCTACGGTAACCTCACATCTTTGTAAATCGATAATAATATCGCCCGCTTTCAAAATTTCATCTGACGCTTCTATCGTTTTATTTTTCGCGAGAAGGCGCTTTATGCGGACTAAAAGCTCACCGGTATTAAAAGGCTTAACGATAAAATCATCAATATTATTATCGTTTTCAATGTTTTGAGGAATATTGTTAGATACAATAAATAACACACTCGAGTGCCGGTCTTGCTTAATATGCCTGGACAATCTTTCGATGTTGTATTCAAGTTCCTCGTCGTTTATGTCAACCAAGACCAAATCGGTAGGCCTGCTATCGGTTAATTCTTCTTCAGATAAAATAACATTACAAACGTAACCCTTATGGATAAGTATATCCGCCAGCTTACGTGAAATTTCCTCTTCCTTTGTTAATATCGTTATTTGGTAAGAGTTCATTTGTTTCCCTGTCTTATCTGTATCTTATTCAATAATAGCACACTTGAATTTAAGCATAAACGTGTCCGGAAGCGTAATTAATAAGAAACACCTTTTCTTAACATGATTTTAATGAATGTGTAACAGGCCTGAAATATATACCGGATATAATGAATCCAGTATTATTTGAGGAGGTTTTTTTATGAATATGGTAAGTGCTGCTGATACAGCCTGGATACTTATCTCCGCAGCGTTAGTGATGTTAATGACCCCCGCGCTGGCTCTGTTCTACGGCGGTATGGTCAGAAGGAAAAACCTCCTTTCCACTATGATGATGAGCTTCGCCATCATCGCTGTCATCGGCGTTCTCTGGGTGCTTTACGGTTACAGTCTGTCATTCGGTACAGATCACGCCGGTATCATCGGCGGGTTTAATTTCTTGGCCCTAAACGGGGTCGGTCAGGAGCCGTCATCGGTTTATGCCACTACCGTCCCGCATCTAGCTTATATGATGTACCAGGGGATGTTCGCCATTATCACCGTCGCCCTGATAACCGGTGCTGTAGTTGAAAGAATGAAGTTCAGCTCTTTACTGGTCTTCGCCGTCGCCTGGTTTACCATAGTATATATACCGGTCGCTCACTGGGTCTGGGGTTCCGGTGGCTGGATGGCGAAATTGGGCGTGTTGGATTTTGCCGGGGGCACTGTAGTACATATTACCGCCGGTGTTTCTGCTCTGGCTCTAGCCAGCTTATTAGGCCCGCGTAATGGTATCAGACAAACAGAACCACCGGAACCGAATAATATCCCGCTGGTAGCAGTAGGAGCTGCCCTATTATGGTTCGGCTGGTTCGGCTTCAATGCCGGCAGTGCCCTAACTTCCGGCGGTTTAGCTTCCAGTGCCTTTGTGGCTACGAATACGGCAGCCGCCGCAGCAGCTTTTACCTGGATGATGCTAAGCTGGATTTACAAGCGGCCCAGCGTACTCGGCCTGGCGACCGGAGCCGTTGTTGGTCTGGTGGCCATTACACCAGCCGCAGGTTTTGTTTCTCCGGTGATGGGTATTATCATAGGCGCCGGAGCCGCAGCAGCTTCCTATTATATGATGTTGTTCCGAGCCCGGAAAATGAAAGTCGATGAATCCCTGGATGTTTGGGCTTGCCACGGCATTGGCGGTACTTTCGGGGCTCTTGCCACCGGTATATTTTCCACCGTCGCGGTTAACTCCATGGGGTTCGACGGATTAATTTACGGAAATCCTATGCAGTTACTGAAGCAATTTATCGGTGTGGTAGTAGTGTGGGCCTTTGCTTACGGTATGACATGGATAATCGGAAAGATTCTCCAGAAAACTATGGGTTTACGGGTCAGTCCGGTAGAGGAAACCTTAGGATTGGATATTTCACAACACGGCGAGAGAGCGTATGGAGGAACGCTGCGTTAAGTTATCTAACAATTCTTAACATGATTGTAACAATTGCGTAACAGACCCGAAATATTAATGACGTAATATTTTCTTAAAGCACTTGTTATAATTAATTTACGGAGACTTAGAATGATAATTAATGCCGCCGATACTGCCTGGATACTCATCTCTGCAGCGCTGGTGATGCTGATGACCCCCGCCCTTGCCCTGTTTTACGGCGGGATGGTCAGAAGGAAAAACCTCCTCTCTACGATTATGATGAGTTTCGCCATTATCGGAGTCATCGGCGTTCTCTGGGTACTTTACGGTTACAGTCTGTCTTTCGGTACCGACCACGCCGGTATCATCGGCGGTTTTAATTTCCTGGGTCTGAACGGTGTCGGGCAGGAACCGTCATCGGTATATGCTACCACTGTGCCTCACCTGGCTTACATGATGTACCAGGGCATGTTCGCCATTATTACCGTCGCCTTGATAACCGGGGCCGTTGTCGAAAGAATGAAATTCAGTTCTTTATTGGTCTTTGCCGTGGTCTGGTTTACGATAGTTTATTTGCCCGTTACCCACTGGGTCTGGGGTTCCGGCGGTTGGCTGGCAAAACTGGGTGTTTTGGATTTCGCCGGGGGTACTGTAGTTCATATTACCGCCGGAGTCTCGGCTCTGGCTCTGGCAAGTTTGTTGGGACCGCGTAATGGCGTTACTCAGAGAGAACCTCCGGAACCGAATAATATCCCGCTGGTGGCGTTAGGTGCCGGGTTACTCTGGTTCGGCTGGTTCGGCTTCAACGCCGGCAGTGCCCTTACTTCCGGCGGTTTAGCTTCCAGTGCCTTTGTGGCTACGAATACTGCCGGGGCAGCCGCCGGTGTAACCTGGATGATATTGAGTTGGATTTACAAACGCCCCAGTGTACTCGGTCTGGCTACCGGCTCGGTTGTCGGTTTGGCCGCCGTAACACCCGCGGCCGGATATATCTCACCGATAATGGGTATCTTTATCGGCATTGGAGCTGCGGTGGCTTCCTATTATATGATGTTATTCCGGGCTCGTAGAATGAAAGTCGATGAGTCTCTGGATGTCTGGGCCTGTCACGGTATCGGGGGCACTCTGGGCACTCTTGCGGTAGGTTTATTCGCTACCGTTACCGTTAATTCAGCCGGAGCTAACGGTCTGTTTTACGGAAACCCGATGCAGTTATTGAGGCAATTTATCGGTGTGATAGTTATTTGGGCATTCTCTTATGGAATGACATGGATAATTGGGAAGGTCTTGCAGAAAACTATGGGTTTGCGGGTCAGCCAAGTGGAGGAAACTCTCGGTTTAGACTTAACCCAACACGGCGAGAGAGCGTATGGAGGAATGTTAAGATGAAGAAGATAGAAGCAATTATCCGCGAGGAGAAACTGGATAACGTCCGGAAAGCATTAAGAGAAGAAAGTTATTTCGGTGTTACGGTCAGCGAGGTAAGCGGCCACGGACGTCAGGACGGTTACACCCTGCAGTGGCGTGTCGGTGACTACCAGGTTGACCTCCTTCCGAAAGTTAAATTAGAGGTCGTTATTCTGGATGAAGACGTTCCGAAAGTCCTCAGCACCATCAGGATGGCCGCCCGGACCGGTGAAATCGGAGACGGGAAAATATTTGTGTTACCGGTCGAAGATGTAATGCGCATCAGAACCGGTGATTCAGGTGACGCCGCAATATAAACGGTTAATAATTTGTTGAAAAAATATAGGGAGGAGAAAATGACAACGAAGAAAAACAAAGAGGAAGCTAAGGAATATGTCCTTAAAACAGCCAAGGAGCGGGATGTAAAATTTATCCGCCTCTGGTTCACCGACATTCTGGGTGTCTTGAAAAACTTCGCCCTCCCCGTGGAGCAAATGGGAACCGCCCTTAATGACGGTATCGGATTCGACGGCTCGTCGATTCAGGGTTTCGCCCGTATCGACGAAAGCGACATGATTTGCATTCCCGACCCGGATACATTCCAGTTACTCCCCTGGCGGCCGCAGGAACATGCTTCGGTAGCCCGTATGTTCTGCGATATCGTAAAACCGGACCGCACCCCGTTAGAGGCCGACCCCAGATATGTATTGAAGAAAAACCTGAAACGTGCTTCGGATATGGGCTATATTTTCTACGTCGGCCCGGAACTGGAATATTTCTATTTTAAGGATAACAAAGGCACCGAACCGCTCGATCTGGGCGGATATTTCGACATCCTGCCGGATGCAGCTACCGAACTGAGACGGGAAACGGTTCTCACCCTCGAAAAAATGGGTATTGCCGTCGATAAATCCCATCACGAAGTAGCCATCAGCCAGCATGAAATCGATATGCAGTACTGCGACGCTCTGACCATGGCAGACAATGTTATGACCTACCGTCTGGTGGTAAAACAGGTCGCTGAAAAATACGGCGTCTACGCCACCTTTATGCCCAAGCCGGTCTTCGGCATCAACGGCAGCGGTATGCACGTTCACCAGTCATTATTCAAGAACGGGCATAACGCCTTTTTCGATGAAAAGGGCAAATTCCACCTTTCTAAAATAGCTTTGAGCTTTTTGTCCGGTCTTTTAAAATACGCTCCGGAATTTACCTCCGTTACCAGCCAGTGGGTTAACTCTTACAAGCGATTGGTCCCGGGTTACGAAGCTCCGGTATATCTCTCCTGGGCTCGCCGGAACCGCTCCGACCTAATCAGAGTTCCGATGTACGAAGTTGGTAAAGAGAACGCTACCAGATTTGAAATCCGGTCTCCCGACCCGGCCTGCAATCCCTACTTATGTTTCAGTGTGTTGTTGGCAGCCGGATTAAAGGGTATTGAAGAGGGTCTGGAAGCACCTGAACCCGTAGAAGAAAACGTCTTCCATATGTCCGAAGAGGAACGTAAAAAACGGGGTATCGGTACTCTACCCGCCAATCTCGGAGATGCTATCGCTTTAACCGAGAAAAGCGAACTGGTACGCAATGCTCTGGGTGATATGGTTTTTGAAGCTTTTATTAAAAACAAGAAAATCGAATGGGATAAATACCGGGTACAGGTTACGGATTACGAAAGAAGCACCTATCTGCCCATACTTTAATTAGATACGGCAAACGTTTATAATATGTTATAATGATAATACGGTAAACGTTTACCGATATAGAATGTACATGGAGGAGAATCAATTCGATTTTGATTCTCCTCCAATTCTGCATATACAGGGAGTACTGGTAGAGAAGATATGAAGACAGATGAGTTGAAAAAGAAACTGGGCGATATAAAAGTACTTGAAACCTACGCCGAGCGGGAAATTTACAGTCATGACATCGGTGATATACCCCCTGTTTTGACTAAAGCACTCTTTAAAATATTACCGGACCTGGTCGTACAGCCGAAAAAAATCGATGAAATTTTAAAAGTAATAAAAGTTGCCAACGACCTAAAGGTGCCGATAATTCCAAGAGGTGCCGCGTCCTGGGGCTTCGGCGGTGTCATACCCGCCCGCGCCGGCGTCGTACTCGACCTGTCTCCCTTTAATAAAATACTGGCACTCGACACTGCCGAAAAAACCGTAACCGTTGAGGCCGGCGCGCGGTGGGGCGATATCGACGTAGTTGCCAAGAAAAAACGTCTGTGTCTGATGACCTACCCGTCCAGCAAGTTTTCGACGGTAGGCGGCTGGCTGTCTACCGGCGGCTACGCCATCAACAGCTTCAAATATGGGCATATATCAAAGCAAATTGTCTCGATCACCGTAATTACCGGTGCCGGAGAGGTTAAAAAGCTGTCTCCTTCGGACCGCGAGTTTCCTTACTTTATATCGACCGAGGGGGAATTCGGCATCGTAGTAGAAGTAACTCTCAAGCTGCGGGATGTGCCTCAGGGTTCCTATCCTCATCTCCTGTATTTCCCCGATGAACGGGAGGCTTTCGCATTCATCGACCGTTTCGTTAACAGCGACGATTCATCGGAATTCAAACCCAATACCATCCGGTTATTGGATGATAACCAGATGGCTGATATCAACAAAATTATGCAGGAAGGCATATTTAAAAAGAACACCGCCGTCCTACTGGAATTCAGCAGTACTGCCGATGATAATAAATTTGCCCAATATATCGCTAAGAATAACACTATCGAAGAAGCACCCCGTTACGTCGCCAACTATCTCTGGAACGAGCGTCTGTTCGGTATGAAAACCAAACGGCTGGGACCTACTCTGCTGGCAAGTGAAGTTATCATCCCGATAAAATCAGCTGCTGCTTTTATTGCAAAGGCGAAGCGGTTGGGTAAGCACTTCGGTGTTGAGGTATCTATCGACTCATATATTCTGGATGGCAAGAGAGCCCTGGTTATGGCAACCTTCCTCTGCGATTCCAGAAAGTTAAAATATTATATTAACGTTCCGCTCGTTTCCATGCTTACTAAAGCTGCCGTCAGCTTCGGTGCGGAGCCTTACGGACTCGGTCTCTGGAATGCGGCTTTCATCAACAGTCTCCATAGTAAAGAAAAGCAGGTCGACCTCAAAGCCTTTAAACTCAAAGCCGACCCTAATAATATTCTTAACCCCGGGAAATCTTATAGCCGTGGGGCTAAAGGCGCGTCCGGATTACTTTTTAAACCGGGTGTTTTCAACTTTCTAATTCAGATGTTGTCCGGCACTGCACCCGTAATCGGGAAAATAATCACTTCTTTGCTTGGTACTAATCAAAAAGTGGATAAGCTGGACATCGAACTCAGCACCCATGCCTGTGCCAAGTGCGGCAACTGTATGGCGGTATGTCCGGCATATATCGTCACCGGTGACGAACGCTCAACCGCCAAAGGGAAAATTGCCTTAGCAAGAAAGCTCCTCTCCGGCAAGAGTGTCACTAAGGTTGAGGCAAATGCGGCTTTCCAGTGCATGCATTGCAGAGCCTGCGAGGAAATTTGCCAGACTAACCTCGAACTGATGACCCTGTGGGACGCTCTGGAAAAAAGGCTTGAAGAAAAGTACGGCCGGCCGCAAACTCAAATTGGCGAATTTCTGAAAAAGGTCGATGACAGTAAGGAATATTGGGACATGGTAGACCGAAACAGCTAACATCCTTAAAATAAGTTAGAAGATGGATAAAGATTATGCCTAAAAAATATCATATTAATACCCGTCCTACACCACTCGATGTTGATTTTGTATTCAAATTTAAAATTATACGGGGGGAAAACTGTATTAACTGCGGTAAATGCACCAAGGTGTGCATTTATGAAGCCCACAAACGCCGGCAGGATGACCCGCGTATCATGGCCGAACCGAATACGGTAGTTTGCCGTAACTGCTTCCGGTGTATCCAGGAATGTCCGCGGGGAGCTCTAGAAAAATCTATCAGCAAGGATTTTTCCAATGTCGGCGGAGCGTACTGGAAACCGGATACGTTAATCAGCCTCTGGAAACAGGCCGAAGACGGTGCCGTGCCGGTTTCCGGAGCCGGCTACCGCGGTCCGTTTACCGGGACCGGTTTCGACGGTATGTGGACTGATATGTCTGAAATCGTCCGCCCTACCCGCGACGGTATTCATGGACGGGAATATATCAATACTGCGGTAACCCTGGGACGAAAATTGAACCATCTGGTCTTCGATGAGAAGAAACAACTGGTTTCAAATGTCCCGAAGAGCATCGATATTTCATTGCCCATATTATTCGACATTCCTCCGGCTGAAATAAGCGGTAACGTCAAAGAAGCCCTGTTGAAAGCGGCTGCTGAAATTAACACCTGCATGGTGTTACCGGCGGCTGAAATCACCCCTGAAATCAAACAATATTCGAATAATATTATTCCTTATCTCCAGGTGACAGATATCGATAACTTTAAAGACACCATCAGTAAAGCCGGATTTGTAGCTCTGGAATTTACCGACGAAATGATACAGGACTTACAGGCGGTCCAGGCCAAGATTAAAAAATTCAGCCGGGCAATCGTTATTATACGTGTTCCAGCTTTAAAAAATATAGAAAACACCGTTTCCAAACTGGTCCGTAACGGGGCTGAAGTAATCCATATTGTTGCCGATTACTGCGGCAGAGAAATTGACGGTACCGGTGAGACAAAAGGCCGCCTGCTGAAAGATATCGTTCGCTCCGTGCACCGGCAGCTTGTCGATGAAGGCATCCGGGATGAAATTACCCTGATAGCTTCCGGAGGCATCGCCATGGCGGAGCATGTACCGAAGGTTATGCTTTGCGGGGCCGACCTGACAGCTGTCGATATACCTCTGTTAATTGCCCTGGGTGTTAGACTGTACGAACAGCCGGAAAAGTATCTGGTTATTCCGGAAAAACTCCCTAATATTCCCGTTACAACTATTACCCAACGGATAATCAACCTTATGGGAGCCTGGCACTCGCAGCTTCTGGAGGTTATGGGTGCGATGGGTATCCGTGAAGCCCGCCGTTTGCGGGGAGAGAGCGGCCGGGCAATCTTCTTTGAGGAAATCGATAAAGATACATTCGGTAAATTATTCGAAAAAGGTAAGTGGTAAGCGTATGATACCTTCAACCGTTCAAATTAAAGAAATGCCTTCCCGGTTTAAACACCAGGTGCCGAAATATAAGGTAACCCGTTCCGATGACTGCATCAACTGCGGCACCTGTGCCAAAACGTGCCCGTACGGCGTTCATGAAAGAGTCGAAGGGCATAATAAAATGAGACTGCCTATCGATTACAAATGTATTGGTTTCGAATGCCGGGATAAAGACTTCTATTGCGTGTCCAAATGCCCGCGCAAAGCACTCAGTATATCATTAAATCATATGTACGAAACATTGGGTGATTACCGCTGGACGGCAGATATGATTACCGGCACGTGGATAATGGCTGAAACCGGTTACCCTCCGAAACGAACTGATTTGGAATATAACACAGGGAATTCCGGCGGCGGTTTCGATAAGTTAAGATTTAAGTTTCCGGATAAACCTTCAACAATTGAAAAATCCGAAATATCTACCGCAATACCGCTTAACCGCCGTAAAGATGGACGGACTAATATTTTCATCTCTATCCCCGTATACGGCGGCGGAATGTCTTTCGGTTCGGTCAGTCTTCCCACGATGGTTTCCAAAGCCCGTAACGCCACCATCTGGAACACCTTTACCTGCACAGGTGAAGGCGGCTTTCCCGACATCCTGGAGCCATACTCCGACCATGTGATTACCCAGGTTGCAACGGGATTATTCGGCGTCCGGGAAGAGACTATCCAGCGGGTAAAAATGGTCGAGTTCAAATACGCTCAGGGGGCTAAACCGGGTCTCGGCGGCCACCTGCTCGGCGAGAAAGTCACGGAAAGCGTGGCGAAAATGCGTGAAGCGGTCAAGGGTTCTTCGCTGTTTTCACCCTTCCCGTTCCATTCGGTTTATTCGATCGAAGACCATAAAAAACATATCGACTGGATTAAGGAAATTAATCCGAACACTCTTGTATCCGTTAAGGTATCCACTCCCAACGATGTGGATATGGTTGCCGTCGGCTCGTATTATGCCGGGGCGCATATCGTCCATATCGACGGCGGTTACGGTGGAACCGGGGCCGCCCCGGACATTGCGAAGAAAAATATCGCGATGCCTATCGAGTATGCAATTACCAAAGTACATAATTTCCTTAAAGATGAAGGTGCCCGCGATTCCATGACACTTATCGCTTCGGGCGGTATACGGACCGCTCATGACCTGGCCAAGGCTATCTGCCTGGGTGCCGACGGAGCGGTCATCGGTACCGCCGAGCTTGTCGCTCTGGAATGCATGAGGTGCGGTAACTGCGAATCCGGGCGCGGTTGTTCCCGGGGTATCGCCACTACCGACTCCGTGCTGGCCGACCTGTTTGAAGAAGACTGGGCGACCCAGCGCCTCACTAATTTATACCATGCATGGCATTACCAACTGGTCGAGATTCTGCAGAAATTCGGTATGCGGGACGTCCGGGAACTTGTCGGACGTACGGATTTGCTGGAGCACATAAATTACAGTCATGAAAGAGATTCCGGCTATGGTGAATAATATGGGAAAAATACTATCGTCACGTAAAGAACTGGTCGCCGGCTTAACAAACTTGCCGGCAAACACCGAAGAAGAAGGCGGCTGCGGCGTCACCGGATTTATTTGCTCCATTCCGGTCACCGGTAAAAACATCTTCGAGCCTTCGGTCCAGATGCATAACCGGGGAAACGGTAAAGGCGGCGGTATCGGCGCCGTCGGTTTTATCCCGGAGGCCCTCGGTGTTACCCGGGAGGTCTTAGATAACGACTATATGCTGCATATCGCCCTGCTGGATACGAGCGTGGCGAACGAACTGGAAAATACTTATATCAAACCTGTTTTCGATATTGATAAGTCCGAAAAACTGGCCACAATCGATGATTACCGCAGTATCGGTCTTGAAGTAAAACCGCCCGATATCATCAGATATTTCGTCCGGGTTAAAAAGGATGTTCTGGACAAGTTCATTGCCGAGCATAAATTAGGTTCGCTGGAGAGACGTGACGCCGAAGATGAATTTGTCTACCAGAACAGCTTTAAAATAAACAAACAATATTACGCCTCTCTGGGTGATAAAAAAGCTTTCGTCATGTCCCACGGCCGTAATATGATGATTTTAAAAATTGTCGGTTACGCGGAGAATGTCGTCCGCTATTATAAATTGGATGATTTCAAAGCCCACGTCTGGCTGGCCCACCAGCGTTACCCGACTCGCGGCCGCGTCTGGCATCCGGGCGGCTGTCACCCGTTCAGTGCTCTAAACGAAGCCCTGGTACACAACGGCGACTTCGCGAATTACCAATCGGTTTATGAATATTTAAAACAGCGCAATTATCACCCCCTGTTCTTAACCGATACCGAAGAAGCCGCTTTACTCCTCGATTTATGGAGTCGTGTTTATAAATACCCTCTGGAATATCTTATCGAAGCCATGGCACCGACATCAGAGATGGACTTCGATATGCTGCCGGAAGAAAAGCAAAAGATATATAAGGCAATCCAGACGCATCATGTGTATTCTTCGCCTGACGGACCGTGGTTCTTTATCATTGCCCGCAATGATGTGAAAAACGAACAATTCCAGCTTATCGGCATTACCGATACCGCTATGCTCAGACCGCAGGTCTTCGCTTTACAGGAAGGCGAAGTTCAGATCGGTCTGATTTGTTCGGAAAAACAGGCTATTGACGCTACATTATCCTCCCTCCAGCGTGAAGACCCCCGTTTCCGGCCGATTGCGGATAAATACTGGAACGCCCGCGGGGGCAGCCATACCGATGGCGGATCGTTTATCTTCAGTCTGCAAAATGACGATTCGAGTAATAAACGGCTTGTCTGCACCGATAAATTCGGCAAAGTAATTGAAACCGTCAAAGATAAAATTATCTGCGATACCTCAAAACCCCTCACTCTGCCGGCAACGGAGAGTAAGAATATCGAAACGAATATCCGGAGCTTTTTTACTAAAGGGGACAGTACATCGGCCGCCGAAAAAGTGTTTCATTACGTTCGGACTTCGATGATGAGTTTTACGCCGGATATGTTCCGATTCGTCGTTGAAACCATCAAAAACCTGGCACAGCAAAATGATAACTATAAACAAATAGGTATCACTACCCTGACATTTTTAAACGACCGACGGTATGATACGGGAAAAATTAAGCGGAGTTCGGTGCTGCACGTTTTAAAACTCAATATCGAGGAAATTCTGGCGGCTTCACCGATGATAACGGAAAAGACCGTTTCGCTTTTTTGTAAGATAGATTATGCTACGCGGCAGCAACTTCTGGCACCGCAGCTAAATGACCAGACTCTGGTTATCGATGCAGAGCGTTTTGAGCCCGAAGGGGAAAACTGCGATGCTGTCTTAATGGTTGAGGCATATAACCTCGGTTGGAGACGTTTCATCGTTTACAAATACCGCGGTCAGCGGTTTACCGGCTGCGGTTTCGGCCCGGCCACCAAAGACGTAAGAATTGATGTTTACGGTTCCTCCGGTGACTACCTGGCCTCCGGTATCGACGGAATGGAAATATACGTCCACGGGAACGCTCAGGACCAGCTCTGCCAGATAATGAAAGACGGCAAACTGGTAGTCTTCGGCGATGTCGGCCAGACCTTTATGTATGGGGCTAAAGGCGGTTCGGCCTTCATAATGGGCAACGCAGCCGGGCGTCCCCTGATTAACGCCGTCGGCAAACCGCGGGTAGTTATCAACGGCACCGCTCTTGACTATCTGGCGGAATCATTTATGGCCGGCGACCCGCTGAATGGCGGCGGCTTCGTGATTCTGAATGGTATCAGCTTTAACGACGGAGACGGGACTATCCAGGAACTCGAATCTCCTTACCCGGGCTCCAATATATTCTCACTCGCCTCCGGAGGTGCAATTTACGTCCGCGACCCTGATAAAAAACTGGTCGATGAGCAACTCAACGGTGGGGAATTCACTAAAATAACGGGGGCAGATTGGAAATTGATTCTACCTTATCTTGAGGAGAATGAAAGGCAATTCGGCATCTCCGTCGACCGGCTGCTGACGGTTAATAATAAGAAAATGGCCCCTGAAGATGTCTACCGAAAAATCCGCCCGAAGAAAGCGGCTCACTCTGTAAAAAAGGACGGGCTGACCGAATACGAACATAAGTAAACTTACGGGTTAACAATGACGGAAAAAGCGGACTCTGTAAAAGTTAATAGCGGCATTACGGCTCTGGACCATCTTGTTCAGGGCTTGCGGCTCGGTGATAACGTAGTCTGGCAGGTTGATGACCTGGAAGATTATACCCGCTTTGCTGAAACATTCGTTACACAATCGATTAAAGACGGTTTTAAATGTATTTACGTCAGATTCGCCGACCATAAACCGGTCTTAACCCCCCGGAAAGGACTCACGATTGTTAACCTTGACCCAACGCCGGGATTTGACTTCTTCAGCACAGCGGTACACCGTATCATCGACGAAAACGGCAAAAGAGTCTTTTATGTTTTCGATAATCTTTCGGATTTAGTCAATAAATGGGCTACCGATGAGCTGCTGGCCAACTTCTTCCATTTTACATGTCCGTATTTATTCGAACTGGAAACGGTGACCTATTTCGCCTTGACCCGTAACCGGCATTCGGCTAATGCCGTCGCGCGTATCAGAGACACCACCCAGATACTGCTTGACCTCTACCATGTTGAACACCGGGTATATATCCATCCCCTTAAAGTCTGGGATAGATATTCTTCCGATATGTTTATCCCCCACGTAATGTCCGGCAACGATTGGCTGCCGGTTTTTCAGAGCGGTGATGCGGCTGCCCTTTCCGTCTTCGCAAGCAGAAAACCGACCGGTTTCGTTTCCAGTTCCATCGCCCCCTGGGATGTCGTTTACGGCAAGCTTATCCAGTATCAGGGAGTCGGTTCGGATTTGCCAGAGGCGAAACGGGAAATAGCGGCTCTCAAACAGGAATTAACCCGTATTTTAATCGGCAGTCATCCTGATTTTAATAAACTGGCCGACCGTTTCCTGACGGTTGATGATTTGATGTATATCCGAAGCCGGATGATTGGCTCCGGACGCATCGGCGGTAAGGCCGCCGGCATGCTCGTAGCCCGGAAAGTATTATCCCGGAAGAATAAAGGCCGGGATTTTAACCGCATTCTGGAAGAACATGATTCGTTTTTCATCGGCTCGGATGTTTTCTTCACCTTCCTGGTCGATAACAATCTTTTTCGTTTGAAATCGGGTTTATCCCGGAACTCACAGGTTTCGCGTGAGGAGTTCGAACAAATTGAACGGCAGTTCTTAAACGGCGAGTTTCCCCTCGAAATAATAGAGCAGTTTAAGGACATGCTGGCTTACTTCGGGCAAGCCCCTATCATCGTACGCTCCAGCAGCTTACTGGAAGATAGCTTCGGCAACGCTTTCGCCGGAAAATACCGGAGCGAATTCTGTGCTAATCAGGGCAGCCCGGAACAACGGTTGGAGTCTTTCCTACGAGCGGTCAAACTGGTATACGCCAGTGCCCTGAACCCGGATGCTTTACGGTATCGTAAGAAACGAGGGCTGGCCGAGGGCGATGAGCAGATGGCGATACTGGTTCAAAGAGTTTCCGGTATGCCCTACCGGGAATATTTCTTTCCTTCGCTAGCCGGGGTAGCGTTCTCTAAAAACCTTTACGCCTGGACCGACCGCATCGACCCGGCGAAAGGAATGATAAGGCTTGTCTTCGGTCTGGGAACCCGGGCCGTTAACCGGGTCGGCGGGGATTATCCCCGCATGATAGCGGTCAGCAATTCGGGATTAAGACCGGAAATCGGCAGGGAAGTTATGAAATATTCGCAAAAAAACATCGACCTGCTGGACCTAAAAGCCAACGAATTTTCTACTTACTCTTTGAGCGATATCTTAAAGGGTTTAGATTATCCCAATCTGAATTATATGGTTTCCATCATGGCGGAGGATTATATCGACGATTCATTTTTCATTACCTCGGAAACGCCGCTCAAAAATACCGTGATGACCTTCAATAATTTGATTAAGAACACGGAATTGGTACCCGTTATGGATGAGCTTTTATCCCGGCTGGAAGAAGCCTGGAAACAACCGGTTGATACGGAATTTACCGCCTCGATAGATGCGAACGGAAATGTACGTATCAATTTGTTGCAGTGCCGACCGCTGCGGCTCCCGAGTTTACCCGATACGCCGGTTTCTTTACCTGAGGACATGAGTGCCAGCCAGATTCTATTCAAAACCGACCGCATCATCAGTGGCGGGATTCTCGACTCTATCAGATATGTGATATATATCGACCCCGTAAAATACAACGAAATTAATTCGGAAGGCATGAAACGCTCGGTGGGCAGAATCGTCGGTAAACTGAATGAGTCCTTCCGTAATAAAAGCGAAAAAGTAATCGCCATCGGGCCGGGCAGATGGGGCAGTAACAATATCGATTTGGGTGTAAATGTCAGCTACGCAGACATCGATAACATCGCAGTGCTGGTAGAAGTCGGCCGGGCCGGTTCCAGCGGGCAACCGGAGTTATCCTATGGAACTCATTTTTTCCAGGATCTTGTCGAAGCGGATATCATCTACCTGCCGGTTTTCCCGGACCAAGAAACTGCGGCGTTTAACAACCGGTTTTTCAATCGCTCGCCCAATTCATTAACGAAAATACTCCCGGACTACGCTGAGTATAAAAATGTCATCCGCGTTATCGATGTGCCTGCCGCCTATCAGGGGACTTACGTCCAGGTAATAGCGGACGGACGGACCAGAAAAGCCATCTGTTATCTAAAACAATAAGGAATAAAATAAGTAATGAAAGTAAATTTTACCAAACTTCAAGGTGCCGGAAACGATTTCGTTCTTATCGAAGAGGATTACTCTTTGGATTGGAACAAGCTGTCCGCGGCTATGTGCGACCGGCATTTCGGCATCGGTGCGGATGGTCTGCTGGTATTACTGCCATCCGAGAGTGCCGATTATAAAATGCGTATGTTCAACCCGGATGGGTCGGAAGCAGAGGCCTGTGGTAATGGGCTGAGGTGTTTCAGCCGGTATATCATGGTAAACAAACTTGCGGGTAAAACGGTTAAGGAAATCCGCATTGAAACAGCCGCCGGAATAAGAAAGGTAAAATTTGAAAAAGCTAACGGTAAAGATGCTGTCATTCAGGTAAGTTTGGGTAAACCTAATTTTAACGTTAAGGAAATACCGGTATCGGTTCCGCAAAAGGATATTAATAACCCGGTGTTGGACTACCCTGTAATCATTAACGGAACGGACCTCAAAATGAGCTTTGTTTCCATGGGCAATCCGCACGCTGTCCATTTCACCGGACAAAAAGTAGCGGATTTTCCGCTGGGAACGTTTGGTCCTGCCGTTGAGCATCACAGTATTTTCCCCCGTCGGGTGAATTTTGAAGTAGCCAATGTAATCAGCCGAGAAATGATAGAAATCCGTGTCTGGGAAAGAGGTGCCGGTGAAACTTTAGCCTGCGGCAGCGGGGCCGCGGCTACCGCCGTCGCTGCCCGATTCCACGGTTATATCGGAGATAATGTTGATATCAAGGTTCCCGGTGGTGTTCTTAATTTGCAGTGGAACGGCTCCGGGGAAGTACTTCTCAGCGGACCGGCTGAAATCGTATTCACCGGTGAATGGCAAATTAAGGAGTAAAAATGATAAAACTGGCCAATCGCGTCGAAAACCTGCCGCCCTATTTATTCGCTGAAATCAGCCGGAAAATCGCCCAGCGAAAGGCTAAAGGGCAGGAAATCGTCAGTTTTGGTATCGGCGATCCCGATATTCCCACCCCGCCGCATATTATCGAGCGGTTGTGTAAAGAAGCGAAAAATCCGGCGAACCACCGGTATCCGGAATCAGAAGGCCTGCCGGTATTACGCCAGGCTGTCGCCGAATGGTATCAAAAACGTTTCGAAGTTACTTTAGATGCCGATAAAGAGGTTCTGCCTTTAATAGGTTCTAAAGAAGGCATTGCTCATATTGCGTTATGTCTTATCGATACCGGGGATATCGCTTTAGTTCCCGACCCCGGTTACCCCGTTTATACTATCGGTACGCTGTTTGCCGGGGGCGAACTCTATAAAATACCGCTTACTGCCGAAAACGGATTCCTCCCTGATTTGGATAACATACCTGTCAAGGTATTGAAAAAAGCCAGAGTATTATGGATTAGCTACCCCAACAACCCTACCGGAGCGGTCGCTGAACTGGACTTTTTCGATAAAGCGGTGGCATTCGCCAAAAAACACGATATTGCTATCTGCCATGACGGACCTTATTCGGAAGTGGCTTTTGACGGTTATAAACCGGTCAGCTTTTTACAGGCTGAGGGAGCTCGAGACGTCGGCATCGAGTTCCACTCTCTTTCGAAGAGTTACAATATGACCGGGTGGCGTATCGGTATGGCTGCCGGTAACGCGAGAATTATCGATGCCCTGCGAAGAGTGAAATCGAATCTTGATTCCGGGATACCGCAAGCAATCCAGTATGCCGCTATCGAAGCTTTCAACGGCCCTCAGGAATGCATCGGGGAACATAACGCTATTTACGAAAGACGCCGTAATCAACTTGTTGCAGTATTAAATAAAATCGGATTTCAGGTCAAGCCGCCCAAAGCCAGCCTTTATATCTGGGCGAGAGTGCCTGAAGGATACACGTCAGTGAGTTTGACCGGAGAACTTCTTGATAAAATCGGCGTGGTGGTTACTCCGGGAACCGGTTACGGAGAACACGGTGAAGGTTACGTACGTCTGTCGCTGACTATCCCGGACGCCGACTTAGCAAAGGGAGTTGCCCTACTTTCGAAATGGGGAGAAACAAGGCACGGTTAAACTAAAACTGATAACGGACTTCCCTAAAAATATTTTAGTTAAAAAATTGAACTCAGGTGGGTGAATAAATTAGAGTTAATAAGGATTTGTTATTAGCTTGACGATGGACAAAAAGGCATATCTGGTTTTAGAAGACGGCTCAGTCTATGAGGGTGTTAGCTTTGGGACTGATGCTGATGCCTTTGGAGAAGTAGTTTTTTGTACCAGTATGGTCGGTTATCAGGAAATGCTGACCGACCCTTCATTTGCCGGACAAATTCTGGTGCCCACCTACCCCCTCATCGGAAACTACGGTACTAACGAATTCGATAACGAATCGGATAAAATCCAGGTCCGAGGCTTCGCCGTCCGAGAATATTGCCTCAAACCTAGTCACTACCTGAATCAAAAAACAATCAACCGGTATCTGACAGACGAAGCTGTCCCCGGCATTTCCGGCATCGATACGCGCGCGATAACCCGGCGGCTCCGCTTATCCGGCGTTATGATGGGCATGATTACCTCGAACAAAACCCCTCGGCAGGCTCTGGATGAATTACACCGATTGCCCGATTACGGCTCCACTGATTTTGTCAGCCGGATAACCACGAAGTCGGTTTATCAACGGCAGCCGGTAGGCATAGAGCCAAAATACCATATTGTCGTTCTGGATTGCGGTTTAAAATTTAATATCCTGCGCATCCTGAACGGCCTCGGTTGTACTACCACCGTCGTCCCCTGTACGACATCGGCGGAGCAAATTCTGTCATTTAACCCGGATGGCATTTTACTCTCACCCGGCCCGGGCAACCCGGAACTATTAGATTACATTACTGCTGCCGTCAAACAACTTATCGGTAAGAAGCCGATTATGGGTATTTGCCTGGGTAATCAATTGATTGCCAGAGCTTTCGGAGCTTCAACCTTTAAGCTGAAGTTCGGTCACCGCGGCGGCAACCATCCCGTTCGCGAACTGGCTACCGGCAGAGTATACATTACGGCTCAGAATCACGGATATGCAGTAGACCCGGACACACTTAAAAACGGGCTCGAAGTAACCCATATAAATTTGAACGACGGCACCGTCGAAGGGCTGAAGCATAAGGAATTACCCATTTTTACGATACAATACCACTCCGAGGCTTCTCCCGGCCCCCTGGATAACACCTACCTCTTCGACCGGTTCTTGCAGATGATTAAGGAGACCAAATAATGCCTGCACCAAAACCTTCTAAAGTCCTAATCATCGGCTCCGGCCCCATCGTCATCGGCCAGGCGGCGGAATTCGACTACGCCGGCGCTCAGGCGTGTAAAGCGATGCGGGAGGAAGGTATAACCTCGGTGCTGGTAAACTCCAACCCGGCGACAATCATGACCGACCCCGGCATCGCCGATATCGTTTATATCGAACCTTTAACCGTCGCTACCCTGACCCGTATTATCGAAAAAGAAAGGCCCGACGGATTATTGCCTACTTTAGGCGGACAGACAGGTCTTACTATGGCCCATGAACTGGCTGATGCCGGAGTGCTGGAAAAATATAACGTCAGAGCACTGGGAACACCCATCGCCACTATCAGAAGTGCATCTAATCGGGAACTATTCAAACAACTGTTGTTGAGTATCGGCGAACCGGTAATCGAGAGTGCCAGCGCTACAAGTTTAAACGAAGCCAGACAGGCCGCAAAAACGATTGGCTTGCCCCTGATTATCCGCCCCTCATTCACATTAGGCGGTACCGGCGGCGGCATGGCCCATAACTGGGAGGAATTTGAAGTAGTCGCCGCTAACGGACTGGCCGTCAGCCCTATACAACAAATATTAATGGAACGCTGGATTGGCGGCTGGAAAGAAATCGAGTACGAGGTAATGCGGGATGCCGCCGATAACTGCATCACCGTCTGCAATATGGAGAACTTCGACCCGGTAGGCATACACACCGGCGATAGTATCGTTATTGCGCCCAGCCAGACGCTGACCAATAAAGAATACCAAATGCTTCGCTCCGCCAGTCTGAAAATTATCCGGGCTCTCGGCGTCGAGGGCGGCTGCAACGTTCAATTTGCTCTGGATACCGTAAGCAACCGGTATTATGTCATTGAAGTTAATCCCCGCGTCAGCCGCAGTTCCGCTCTGGCGAGTAAAGCCACCGGCTACCCGATTGCCCGTGTCGCTGCCAAAATCGCCGTCGGTAAGACGCTGGCCCAGATTCCCAACCAGGTTACCGGCAAAACGATGGCCTCATTCGAACCGGCTCTGGACTATGTGGTGGTTAAAATTCCCAACTGGCCGTTCGAAAAATTTGCTTACAGCAGCCGCAGTATCGGGACACAGATGAAAGCTACCGGCGAGGTTATGGCCATCGACCGGTGCTTTGAAGCTGCCCTGCAAAAAGCAGTCCGCTCTCTGGAGTCTAACCGAAAATCGCTTACGTGGGAAGACCCCAAATGGCAAACAGCCGCGGATATTAATGCCTTCCCTCTCGAACCTAACGATTTAAGACTCTGGGCTATTATGGCTGCCTTGCGAAAAGGTATTACCCCGGAAGCTATTACGGAAAAAACAAAAATCGACTTGTGGTTCACCGCCAAGCTGCGGAACATCATCGATACGGAAGAGATATTACGGTCGCAATCTCTAACTCCCGAACTTATGAATACCGTCAAACGTTTGGGCTTTTCGGATGAACAAATCGGTATACTGACCGGCCGGAGCCAGGATAAAATCCGGAAAATGCGTGTTGATTGGAAAATCAGACCTGTTTACAAAACCGTCGATACCTGTGCCGCAGAGTTCGATGCCGGCACCCCCTATTTTTACAGTACTTACGAGCAGGAAGATGAAGCCCATCCTTCGGATAAAAACAAGGTGATTGTCATCGGCAGCGGCCCGATACGTATCGGACAGGGTATCGAATTCGATTACTGTTGTGTGCACGCTACTTACGCGTTACGGGATATGGGCTACGAAACCATTATGGTTAACTGCAATCCGGAAACGGTATCTACTGATTTCGATACCTCCGATAAGCTTTACTTTGAACCGATAACCCTTGAAGATGTTTTGGAGATTTATCAGAAGGAAAAACCACTTGGCGTCATCGTCCAGTTCGGCGGCCAGACACCGCTCAATATTGCCGCTAAACTCGAAGCGTCCGGAGTGAATATCATCGGTACCTCGGTAAATTCCATTGATATTGCCTCAGATAGGGGCCGATTCAAACAAATGATGAAAAAATACGGCATCCCGATGCCGGAATCAGGTACCGCCGGCAGTCTCGATGAAGCTATCGGACTGGCCAAACGAATCGGCTATCCTTTGATAGTCCGCCCTTCGTATGTTATCGGCGGACGGGGTATGGAAATTATCCACGAAGAGGATGAACTCAAGCAGTACGTACATGCGGCGATTCAGGTAACGCCGGACCGCCCGATTCTTATCGAACGTTATCTGGAAAACGCTATCGAAACCGAGGCTGATGCACTGGCAGACGGCGAAGAGGTTTTCATACCGACCGTAATGGAGCATATCGAATACGCCGGTGTTCATTCCGGAGACGCTGCCTGTGTCCTGCCGCCGGTCAGCATTCCGCAGAAACATATCGAAACTATCGAAAAATATACTCGCCGTATCGCCGGCGAACTCAAGGTCGTCGGGGTTATGAATGTCCAATATGCCATCTGCCAGGATGTCGTCTATGTTCTGGAAGCCAACCCGCGGGCTTCCCGCACCATTCCCATCGTCTCTAAGGTCTGCGGCATTCCGATGGCAAAATTAGCCACCCAACTGATGATGGGCAAAAAAATCAAAGAATTAGGTCTGCAAAAACAGCCGTTACCGCATTTCGGCGTTAAAGAATCCGTCTTCCCGTTTAATATGTTCCCGGATGTCGACCCGGTACTCCGCCCTGAAATGCAATCTACCGGCGAAGTGTTGGGCATGGCAGACTCGTTCGGCCTGGCCTACTGGAAAGCTCAGGAATCGGTATTGTCCCTGCCAACTAAAGGTACCGTACTTATCACCGTCGCCGGACGAGACCACCAGACGGCCGTAGAAATCGCCAGACAGTTTGCGGAACTCGGTTTTAAAATTAGAGCAACCGCAGGTACCCGGGCATGCTTGGAAAGCGAAGGAATCCGGAGTGAGGTTATCCGTAAAGAGCACGAAGGCCGGCCGAGTATCACGGATGCTATCATTAACAAAGAAATCCAGTTGATAATTAATACACCCGAAGGAAAAGCTAGTAAATACGATGATTCGTACATCCGTAAGACAGCAGTAAAATATAAGGTGCCTTATATCACGACCTTAGCCGCAGCTATGGCCGCCGCTAAAGGAATTTCAGCTCACCGTAACGGTAAATCGGATGTGAAATCACTGCAAAGCTACCACGATGATTTAAAAAAATAACGGAGAAAAATAAATAATGGGCACGGTAGGTATCGAACCTACGACCCAGAGGTTATGAGCCCCTTGCTCTACCACTGAGCTACGTGCCCGTATCATTGAAACGCAAAAATATTATACCGTTACCAGACTCGTTATTGCAATCTGACCAGAAGAGAAAATATTAGGAACAACCGGTTTTATACCGCTCAATACCGATACTTAATAACTCGAGTAACCCTTTGGCTCTTTTCAACAGGTCTTCACTCAGTCCCCCGACTACTTGAGTAAAAGCATCTTCAGTGATTGCTTTTATCTCATCGAATGTTTTACCTTTTACCAGAACACAAAGAATCTCAACCGCTACATTCGCCGTCGGGTCGCACATACAGAGGTATTTTATTTCTTTAACGGTATCATTTTTTACGTCGATAAATAGCTTGATATAGCTGCGTGCCATTTTAGCACAGATAGACATTTTCTCCCCGACGGAATCGAGAAATATCGATGGGTTTTCGAAGGAGCCGGTATTCTTACAGCCCTCACGAATTATTTTCCGGTAATATTTAACGACTACTTCGTCCACCGGCCGTCCGCCTTATAATGTTGCATTGTTATGTTAAATATAACAACGCTCCTTGAACACATCGTGCAGTGTCTTCAGGAAAAAATCGCATTCTTCAATGGTATTGTAAAAATATAGCGACACGCGGTACACCATACGGTGCTCTTCCGGAGGCCGCGGTTCGGTCCAGCCCTGCCCAAATTGTTGGTTGAAATAGGAATGGACGCAAAAAACGCTATCGCGAATCATGATATTACTTCGAACATCGAGGTCTTCAGCGATGCCGAGAGCGTTAGGACGTTTGACCTCAAATGTTAAAATACCACCTCTTAGTTCTGCATCCTGCGGACCGAATATTCTGAACCAGCCGGTTGAGCCGTATTCTTCCAGCAGCTTGGCAGTCAGGTATTTATTGAGCCGCTTCTCCTGCTCGCCGATGTTATCCAGACCAATTTTCTGAATATATTTAACCGCTTCACCTGCCGCGACCTGCCCTGAATAGTTCTGTAACCCGACTTCAAAACACTCCGGCGGGTCAAGCAATTCATACGTATTATAAGTAGAATCCAAAATAGTTCCGCCGCCCAAAATAACCGGCTCGATAGCATCGCTGCATTCCTGCCCGCCGCCTAATAATGGGTTCTTCCCGTAAAGAACCCCTACCCCGCGCGGCCCGCACATTTTATGCAGAGAAAACGCCATAAAATCCACGTCCAGGTCTTGAACATCGACTTTTTGGTGCGGCACTGTCTGAGCCGCATCGAGGAGAACCTTTGCTCCGTTCTCGTGGGCTATCCGTATGATTTCCTTAGCGGGAATCGTATAGCCGCTCAAATTCGACGTGTAAGCCATACTGACTAGCCGTATGAGGTTCTTCGAGAATTTTTTCCGGTAAGCCGCTAAGTCGAAGGTATCGTCTTTACGCGGCTCGACGTGGTCTACTTTTATCAGTCCCTGTTTTTGCAGCCGCAGCCATGGAACCAGATTGGAATTATGCTCTTTATCGGTCTGTAAAACTACATCCCCGGGCTTAAATTTATAACCGAGGGCTACGAGATTTAACGCATGGCTCGTATTCAGCGTAAAAATAATTTCTTTTTCCGAACCGGCGTTAATAAATTCCTTGATGATACCCCGGGAACCCTTAATGCCCGCGTCCGGATTACCTTCGATGCGGTTGTTCACTTCTTGAGCGAACCAGTGGCGGCTGCGCGACCCGCCGCAAGCCGGAAATCTGTTGTAATATTCCGACTCGGCTTTAATCACACTTTCCGGAACCAGCGAAGTACACGCATTGTCGAAATATACCGGCGGTTTTTTATTACGCCGGGTTTTCAATGCCGGAAAGTCTGCCCTGATTGATTCCAGAATCTTTTTCATTCCCATAGCAACAGCCTGATACCTCGAAAGATATCAGGCTGTAATTCCCTGTATTCAGTTTACTCTTTTTTAAAAGTTATTTCTTTTTGGCCGCCAGACCTGCTTTAATTTTATCCGGTGTTGCCGGTAAATCATAAATCCTGACACCGCAGGCATTATAAATAGCATTGGTAACCGCCGGAGCCGTCGAGACCATCGTCATTTCCCCGATACCCGTCGCCCCTAAAGGCCCGTTGATGCGGTGTGTTTCCCTGGTAATAATTTCCGTTTCGAACCACGTTCCGAAAGTCGGGAATTTAAAGGTAAGCCAGTCCTTGGTCTTACCGTGAACGTACTCTTCTCGTAAAGCATAGCCGACACCCTGGTCCATACCGCCCTCGAGTTGCCCTTGGAGATTGCGGGGATGGAGGATAGTTCCGGCATCGATGGCCGTCGTCATCTTGATTACGCTGACTTCACCGGTCTCGGTATTGACTTCCACTTCTGCCATCTGGATGTTATGGACGTCGGATTCGAAGGAAGCGCCCTGTCCGGTCTGCGGGTCTAATTTATCCGTGCCCTCGATAACCTTTTTCCCTTCATATTTCACCGGCTTACCGGCTTTTACCAATCCGGCGTAATCAGCAACCCCGGCCTCTTTCATCGCCGCCTTCAGGTTATTGATGGCATCTATCAAAGCCCCGCCGCCCATATAAGTCATACGGCTGGCAGCTGCCGGCCCCATCATCGTAGTTTTCTCGGTATCCCGCGTGTAAAGCCGAAAAGTATTCATCGGTTTGTTCAATAGATGGGCTGCTATCTGGGTTAACATCGAATCATTACCTTCACCCGGATCAGCTATCGCAGCATAAATCGTGATGCTATCATCGGGGTTAACTTCTACCTGTACTGTGGCGACATCGCCCGTTTCGCCGACGCCGAAAGAGTGAGCGGCAATACCGACGCCCCGCTTAACCGGGCCGCCCTTCTTATTGAATTCCGCCACGCTCTTCTTAGCCTTCTCAAAATACGGCTTGATATCATCGCATAGTTCAGGAAACGGCCATTGTTTCACTACATAACCCGTTGCTTTAGCCTGTCCGGGCTTAAGTGAATTAATCTTACGGAACTCCAGTGGGTCCATACCGATTTTCTCCGCCAGCATATCTATCGCCGATTCCAGAGCGAAGGCAACCTGCGGCGGTCCGGCGCCGCGGGCAACCCCACCCCAGGCGTTATTGGTATAAACCAGTTTGCCGGAAGCATAAATATCCGGAATATGATAGCAGCCGCCGAACATCATTAAAGCACGGTTAATCGGGACAAAACCGAGCGCAAAATAAGCTCCCTTATTTACCACAAATTCATTGGTGTAGGCTGTCAAATGTCCGCCGGCATCAACTCCCAGCTTTACGTTCATTGAGAACGGGTGGCGCTTCGAGGAAATCATCATCGATTCCCATTGACTCGGGACGTAGCGGACCGGGCGTTTGAAGTGCAGGGCCGCCGCGGCCGTAATTGCTTCCGAAGTCATATTGGCTTTGGTACCGAAATTACCGCCGACATAAGGCTCGATGTAACGGACATTTTTCCAGCCGACCGCTTCGGCTATCTGTGCCATCGTATCATGTATATAACAACTGCGTCCGTAAACGACCAATTGGGCTTTTTCTCCCTCGCCCTTTAGTATAGCTACGCTCGCCTCAGGCTCCAGCGCCGCCTGATGGTTAATCTGGGTGTTAAATACCGCTGCCACTTCTGTCTTGGATTTTGCCAGACCTTTTTTGCCCTCACCTTTGATTAATGTATTGAGAGAGCAGAGGTTCGGAGGAGATGATGGAGGCACAAAAGGCGTAGTGGGATGAATCTGCATTGCATCCGGAGCCAGAGCTTCTTCCGGCGTCATCATCACTTTTAACGGTTCATAGGCTACTTTTACTGCGGCAGCCGCCTTTCTGGCCTGGTCCCTCGTCTCCGCCGCTACCGCGATAATCGGGTCGCCCAGCAACCTCACTTTATCTTCACAGAGTACCGGTTGGTCGGGAACCATTACACGGACGTGATTGGTTCCTTTTATGTCTTCAGCCCGCATAAAACCGATAACCCCGGGCATCTTTTCTGCTGCTGAAGTATCGATAGATTTTATCTTGGCGTGGGACTCGGTACTGTGAACCACCGCCAGCTCTACCATATTCGGAAAAGCTATATCAACGCTGAATTTAGCCAAACCGCAGGCTTTTAATAATGCCGAAGGACGCGGGTGTGATACGCCGACCATGCCTTTAGGCAAATTACGCCGGACTTCTGCCGGACTGGTCTCGCCGCGGATAAACTTACCGGCCAGTTGTATAGCGTCGATAATTTTTTTATATCCGGTACAGCGGCAAAGATTTCTTGGCATAGCCTTGCGGATATCGGCAATTCCGGGATTTAGGTTACTATCGAGTAAACCCTTGGCTGCCATAATCATACCGGGGGTGCAGTAACCGCACTGGATTGCCCCGGCAAGAGCAAACGCCTCTTGAATTAAATGCGGATTTTCCGGAGTACCCAGTCCTTCAATTGAAATTACATCAGCCCCATCCAGGTCTACCATTTTCTTCGTACAGGAACGGGCGGTCTTTCCGTTTATGATAACCGTGCAGGCACCACATTGGCCTTTGCGGTCGCAAGATTGTTTTGTACCGGTTAACTTCAAATCGTTACGTAAATAATCAATTAAAACAGCATCGTTGTCGACCCTGGCCTCACGTTTAATTCCGTTTACCGTTAAACTGATTTTCTTTAAGTTTTCCTGCATTTTTCTCCTTACGATCAAGAATGTTATAAAAAATATTTACGTTTTAAATAATCTCGGTGATTATTTTAACATTATTGGCTAATTCATACTATCTATAATAATTTCAGCCGCAATCCGAGCACCGGTGCCCGGCGGTAAACCGCACTTCTCAAACCCCCCTTCGGAAGCGAAAAGAGCCATGTCTTCATCGCTCTCACCCGGGTTAATTTTATGGCCGATAATTACTTTTTCCAAAATATCGGAACAGTGTGTATATCCGATTTCACTTTGAAAACGGGATATAAACTCCTGTGAGTGCGTAATCGCCTTTTTTGTTTTTTCCGCATCCGGCGGCTTTTCAGGACCAAAATATAATCCGAAAGCAACCAGGCTGCCGGATATACCGCCACATATTTTACCGGTGCCGGCAATACTCGGAAAAGGCGTCAAAGCCTTAATTATTTCCATGCTTCCCAGCCCAAATTCTTCCATTAGTGCAAGAGCCGTAGATTGCGCACAGTTATGAAGATAAAAATTATTCTCTTCAGCCAGCCGTTGCACACGGTTCATTATATTTATCTTATCAGCCAGCAGTTCTTTAGGATTTAATTCCTTCCGGGGAATGCCGTGTTCAATTAAATTATGGATCCTGTCTTCAATCGCCGCTGTATCCCATTTCCTCTTTGCCAGCGAATCGACTTTTTGTTTGAGAGTAACATAATCTGCCATGATTATTGCCCTCCCGCCGCTGTAAAATTACTCAACATCCAGTCCCCAATTTTTAAATAACTCTTTATAAAAATCGGGGCGGGGGAAATCGGTGCAAAGCATCAGATGAGACCAATCATCCGGATTTTGCTTCATCATGGCACTTTGCTTGACTCCCTGAACCAGTGCCTCCAGCTTTTCTTTCGGTACGGAAAAGATTATCTCATCATCCCCGGCCGCCGCCCGCGAATATTCACCGGGGTCGGGTAAGGTTATCCGGTATTGGCGATCCCTTATTGTCGGAACGATAGAATAGACACAGGAATCGATAGGGTCGAATTCCGATTTCACCAGAGCCTTGTCCTGGTTTTTCGAGACGCCGATCATCTCCCGTAACTGTAATGTATTACAATATATAAGTACCATATCAGGCTCGAAATTCGCCGACCTTAACGGCCCCGTCACAATACCAATATACTTCCCGGTTTCAAAACGGGGCAAAAACGGTGTTTGAGAATCAACGATAGGGTGATGTATATTCTCTACCATTCCGTAAGCCAGTAATGGAGCCCAGCACCAGTGGTCTTCCTTCAACATCGCTATCGTCAGCCTTTGCCGCCGCGTCATTGCGAA
>CAZJQF010000004.1:26966-42421 GCA_964547925.1 uncultured Dehalococcoidales bacterium | reverse complement strand
CGGTAAGCTACGATATAAGCATGAGCGTACGGGAAAAAGCGGGCGCGGTTATCGTGGCCGCCGGCGAAAGCAAACGCATGGGCGGCATCGATAAGATGTGGGCTTTGATTAACGGCAAGTCTGTGCTGGCCCGCACGCTGGATGCCTTTTTGGAATGCGGCGCCATCGACCATATCGTCATCGTCCTCAATAAAAAGACATTGAAACAGGGCCGCCTCCTGAAGAAGGAACTCGGTTCCGCCGGGAAAATATCGCTCTGCACCGGCGGCGTCCGCCGCCAGGATTCGGTGGCCGCCGGACTGGCAAAACTAAGCGAATGCCGGTGGGTCGTGATTCATGACGGGGCCCGGCCTCTGGTAACACCCGATTTGATTGAAAAGTGCCTCGCAGCGGCAAAAGAGACCTGCGCAGCTATTGCGGCCGTGCCCATTACCGATACGGTAAAAATCGTGAAGAACAACAAGGTGAAGCAGACGGTGCCGCGGCATGTTTTATGGGCTGCTCAAACGCCGCAGGTCTTCCGCTATGATATCATTACCGAGGCTTACAGCAAAGTAACCTCGGACGCCACCGACGATGCTTCATTAGTCGAGCAGATAAAATACAAGGTGGTTATCTGCCCCGGCAGCAGGGATAATATAAAAATCACGACTCCCGGTGACTTGATTATCGCGGAGTCGCTTTTAAAAGAAAATGACAGGTAAAATAAGAGTCGGCATCGGTTATGACATTCACCCGTTAATCGCCGACCGGAAACTGGTGCTGGGCGGCGTGACGCTGCCTTTCGCACGGGGTCTGGAAGGCTGGAGCGACGGCGATGTGCTTACCCACGCCATCATCGAAGCTTTACTCGGTGCGGCGGCGCTGGGCGATATCGGACGGCATTTCCCGCCGGGCGACCCAAAATATAAAGACATTTCCAGCCTGATTCTGTTGGGCAAAGTGAAAGAAATGCTGACGCAGCAGTGCCGGCAAATCGGCAATATCGATGCCACCGTGGTGACCGAAGAACCGAAATTGAAAGATAATATCGATAAGATGCGGAAGACACTCAGCAAAACGCTGGATATCGATATCGGGCAGATAAGCATCAAAGCCAGTACCAATAACGGACTGGGAGCTATAGGGCGCGGCGAGGGAATTGCCGCTTACGCCGTGGTATTAATCGAAAGCATTAAATAACCGGAAGGGAATCTGAATGAAAATCTACAACACGCTCACCGCCCGCAAAGAGGAATTTGTGCCCCAGGACGAGACCATCAAGATGTATGTCTGCGGCGTCACACCGTACGATAACAGCCACCTCGGGCATGCGATGAGTTATATTTATTTCGATGTCATCCGCCGTTATTTGAAATACCGCGGCTATAAAATCAAGTTCGTCCAGAATGTTACCGATATCGACGACAAGATTATCAACCGGGCAAATCAACTCAAGGTACCGCCGAACGAACTGGCGGAAAAGTTCACGCAGAGTTTTTTCGATGATTTGGCCGCGCTGAATGTGGTACCGGCTGACGTATATCCGAAAGCGACGCAGGAAATCCCGAAGATTTTAGAAGTAATTCAGGGATTGGTGGACAAGGGATATGCCTATCCTTCCCGGGGCAGCGTCTATTTCCGCGTTAGAAAGCTGGATGATTACGGCAAGCTGGCGCACCGGACGCTGGATTCGATGATAGCCGGTTCGAGAATAGAATCCGGGGATGAAAAAGAGGACCCGATGGATTTTGTCCTCTGGAAAGGGGCGAAACCGGGCGAACCGCAGTGGGAAAGCCCGTGGGGGGCGGGGCGGCCGGGGTGGCATATCGAATGCAGCGCGATGTCCTTGAAATATCTCGGCACGACGCTGGATATTCACGGGGGCGGTCAGGATTTGATATTCCCCCACCATGAGAATGAAATTGCCCAATCGGAGAGTTTTACGGGGCAAAAACCTTTCGTAAAATACTGGATGCATAACGCGATGCTGCAACTCGGCACGGAAAAAATGAGCAAATCGCTCGGCAATTTAATTACGATAAAGGACGCTCTCACCAAATTCAATGCCGATGCGTTACGGGTTTTCTTCCTCAGCGGGCATTACCGCAGCCCGATAACCTATACCACCGAGAACGTGGAGAGTGCGGGGCGGGGGGCGGAGAGAATACAACAGGCCGCCAATGCCGAGGCTAAAGAAGGTGCCGGGATAGGTAATATAGCTTTAGATACCTATAAACAACGGTTCATAGACGCAATGGACGATGATTTTAATACCGCCCAGGCGGTAGCCGTGATGTTCGATTTGGTCCGCGACATCAACCGCACGATTGAATCCGGAGCGGCCGCCAAAACCGGCCAGGATTTATTAAAAGAATTTGCGGGCGTGATGGGACTGACTCTTAAGGCCCCCGAGAAAAGTATCGAAGCGGCACCGTTTATCGAATTGTTGATAGCCACCCGCAAACAACTGCGGGAGGCCAAACAATTTCAGCTGGCGGATAATATTAGAGCCAAATTACTGGAGTTAGGCATTACTCTGGAAGATACAGCCAAAGGAACGACCTGGAAGGGAAAGTAAGCAATTGGTTCTAGTTCGCCTGTTTCAGTTATGAGCCAGTATAGAGGGTATTTATTTTTTTCCTTTTTTCAAATGTCCCGGGTTTGGTTTTCCAAACTTCCCAATCAATAATCAAATTCTTTATTGTATTAAATAATGTGACATTGTGTTAAAATATATCACCATGTCACCAAAAAAAACCGATTATAAGAATAAGAAAACAAGTAATCCACCAAGAATATCCGCCTACCGATGGATTAAAAGCCATCCGACTGTATTTTGGTTAACTCTTATAATAAGCCTGACAATTTTTTTAAGATTCTTTACTTTAGGCTCCGAGAGTATCTGGCTGGACGAGGCAGAGAGCATCAGAGAGAGTCATTTGACTATCCAGGGAATCGCAGCGAGTTCAAATCAGCCACCAATTTATTTTTTATTGTTACGTGCCTGGATAGCTCTGTTCGGCACGAGTGAATTTGCCATACGTTCATTATCGGCAATATTTGGAATTTTATCCATAGTTGCCATATATTTCACCGGTACCACGCTGCTTAACAAAAGAGTCGGTTTAATCAGCGCCTTTCTGGCATCATTTGCAATTTTCGTAATTAGACACTCTCAAGATGCGAGAGCCTATAGCTTATTATTACTCTTAGCGACTTTATCTTACTGGTTTTTTATTGAACTTTTTAAAACTAATAAAACGAGGTATTATATCGCCTATACCACTGTCAGCATATTACTTATTTACACACATTTTTTCAGTTTATTTATTGTTGCTTCACAAATAATGTTCTATATCATTTATATCAAAAAATACCTGAAGTCACGGCCAAGATATCTTATCTCCCTCGCAATACTTATCATTTCGGTTGTTCCAATGGGCTTATTATTAAAGAATAATATTTCCAACATAGGCCGTTGCAATTTCTGGATTAACGAACCGAGCTATTCAGAATTTTTCAGTACCTTTATTAGTTTCTCGGGTTCCGGATCAATGCGGTTTGTAATCTTCGCCATTTTTGTGATACTGGGAATATGGAGAGTCATCGCCTTACTTTGGAAAACAATTAAATCCTCAAAAAAGAAACCTAAAGGTTTGAAAAACAAGAATCAGAACGTTATAACCGAAGAAAAACCCGGGTTGGGGACTATTCCAACCGTAGTGCTTCTATTATTATGGCTGCTCATTCCGCTGTTAATTCCTTTTATCGAATCTAAAATAGCGGCTCCTATTTACCAGGCAAAATACGTTATAGGAGCTTATCCGGCGCTGGTGATAATTGTAGCTCAGGGCATTTCCAGTTTTAAATCCAAGTGGATCATTTTCCCAATATTAATATTAATTGTTACTTTATCATCTTTCGGTCTGTACAAATATTACAAATATGATAATAAAGAACAATGGCGTGAAACAGCCCAGTTTATCGAAGCCAACTCAAGACCGGGAGACTTGCTATTCGTATATAAAAGCTTTTACAGGAGACCATTTGTTTATTATTATCAAGGGAGTCTTGAGGAACAAGGGATACGTTCCACTAAAGAGGTTACCGAGTTTATTAATTCTGAAGACGGCCAAGCCCTTAAAAAACAAGGCAGATTGTGGCTAGTAGTAGCGTACAACGAACCTGATATATTTAACACATTAGTTAAAGCCTACGGAAAGAATTCCGTCAAAGACATTCAACAATACATTGCGATTACTATAATTTTATTTAATCCTTCCGGTAAATGACATTTTATGCCTGATTCTATATAAGTTATGGCGACGGTTGTAAACTTTCTGTTATACTGATTATTAATAATCCTTAAAATAAATAAGAGAAGGACGGATGGTGAATTTATGTTTATCGACGAGAATTGGAAAAAACTGACTCCCGAACAGAAACGCCAGAAGAGATTCGAATTAATGCTCCAACCGAGGGGAATTAAATTCGATAATGCTCAGGCAGAAAAAAACTACCATACCCGTATGCAGCGGTTAATCGATGTATATCAGGTCAAAGAACCGGACCGCGTCCCGGTAACCTTTATGGCCAGTGTGTTAGGCAGCAAACGTAACGTCATCGACGGTAAAACCGCGATGAATGATTACAGTAAATTAGTAGAAGTCTATGGTAAATTTAATGATGAATACGCCGAAAAACTGGATGCCTTCACTGCCCCGATGATGGTTTTACCGGCGCTGGTATATAACATCATGGACTTCAAATTATACGTTTACCCCGGACACGGCCTGCCGGACACCGCCTTAGCACACCAGTTCGTGGAAACCGAAATTATGCGGGACGACGAATACGACTGGTTAATCAGAGACCCGAGTGATTACTTTTTAAGAGTCTATATGCCCCGGGTTTTCGGAGTATTCAAACCTTTAGAACAATTACACCCGCTATTTTCTACCGTTGAACTACCTCACTCCTTCTTCTCCCCATTTGCTAATCCTGCATTTAAAGAAATGTGGCAAAAGTTCGATAATATAGCGAGCGAATTATCACGCTGGGGCAGTATCGTCGGCAGATACAGTATGCGCGGCGTCGAAATGGGTTTCCCGGTAATGAGTATGGGAGCCTTCGGTAAAGCTCCGTTCGATACCCTCGGCGACACTTTAAGAGGTACCCGAGGCATTATGAAAGATATGTACAGCCAGCCGCAAAAATTACTGGCGGCGCTCGATAGAATCGCCGACATGACCATCAACGCGATTCTCACTACCGCCAACAAAACGGGCGGTTTGATTGCCTCATTCCCGCTCCATAAAGCGGCGGACGGCTGGATGTCCCAGAAACAATTCGATACATTCTATTGGGCATCCTTTAAGAAGGTTATCGATGCCTGTATAAATGAAGGTATTATCGTCTCCAACTTCGCCGAGGGCGGTTACAACTCCCGCCTGGAGACCGTAAATGTATTCCCCAAGGGTTCGGTCCACTGGTGGTTCGATTTAACCGATATGGCGAAAGCGAAGAAGGTACTCGGTGACAACTGCAGCATCCAGGGTAACGTGCCCGCCTCTCTCTTAGTAACTGGCACGCCTGAAGAGGTTAAGGAATACTGCAAGAGAACAATCGATATTTGTGCTCCGGGCGGCGGTTTTATCCTATCACCCGGCGCCAATTCCGATGAAGCAAAAATGGAAAACGTCATCGCTATGGTAGATGCCGCCAAAGAATACGGAGTCTATAAAAAATAGCTCCGGTAACCCTTTAAGCAGGAATAATTACTCTCGCGTGCAGGCTGTTTATTTACAATAGCATAGCCGTTGTTATATCATTGCTAATTGAAATTTATACCGGAGGAAACGATGAAAAAAACAATCTGGTTAGTACTCTGTGGATTATTGTTAATCAGCATGCTGCTGGTTTCCTGCAAATCTACTACTAAAATCCGGGTAGCTACCGACGCTACCTGGGCGCCTTTCGAATATATGGATGACAACGGCAAAATTGTCGGCTTCGATATTGACGTAATGAACGCTATCGCTGAAAAAGAGAACCTCGATATCGAATTCGTTAATGTAGCCTGGGACCCGTTGCTGGCCGGTATGGCCCAGGGCACCTATGATTGTGCCATTTCGTCTATAACCATCACAGAAGAGCGCAAACAGGCGATGCTTTTCTCCGACCCGTATTTCGTAGCCGGACAGATGATAGTCGTTGCGAAGAGTAATACGAGTATCACAAGCTTCGACACGATTACCGGTACCGTCGGCGCCCAGCTCGGTACGACCGGTGCGGATGAAGCTCAGAATGCGGCCGGTGCAACGGTAAAAACCTATGACGAAATCGGCCTGGCATTCCAGGACTTAATGAACGGACAAATCGATGCGATTATCTGCGACAGTCCCGTTGCCCAGGGATACGTCAGCCGCAATGCCGATAAACTCAAGGTTGTCGGTGATATGCTCACTTCGGAGAACTATGGGGTCGCCGTCGCTAAAGGCAAGACCGACCTGTTGAATAAAATTAATGCCGGTATCGCCGCGATTAAATCGGAAGGGTTAATCGACGAGCTTTCAGCAAAATGGCTCCAATAAGGTAAGTGAAATTTGCCTGATAGGGGTTTTTTTAAGGTCTTTAACCGGACTTCCTCCGGGAAGTCCGGTAACACCCCAGTCGATGAGGAAACGGTACGCAAAGACATCGCTCGCGTGCCGGGGGCTGAAATCAGCGCCAAACTGGACCCCTGGTGGTGGCTGGTCGTGGCGGTTGCCGGTATCCTTATCCTTCTTATTGTTTTAAAATCAGACCCTTATTGGGATATTTTATATTTTGTCCGTGACGGAATCGCAGTTACCGTATTACTGACCGTCGTTTCATTTGTCTTCATCATTATCGTAGGCCTTATCGGCGGTCTGGGGCGTATTGCCCATAACCCGGTCATCCGCCTTATTGCCACTCTTTATGTCGAAATCGTCAGAGGCATTCCCCTGCTGGTCCAATTAATATGGTGGTATTTCGCTGCACCCGTAGTCATTAAAGCAATCGGTAATTTCCTGCATATTTCGGCACTGGCGAATTATCAGTCTAACGCGATTTTCCTGGCGATTGTGGGTCTGGTGATCTGTTACGGCGCTTATATGAGTGAAATCTTCCGCGCCGGCATCCAGAGCGTAAACAAAGGCCAGATGGAAGCCGCCCGCAGCCTGGGAATGTCTTATATACAAGCAATGCGACATGTCATCGTACCGCAAGCGGTGCGCGTGGTACTACCACCCGTCGGGAATGAATTCATCATGCTAATCAAGGACACGTCACTGGTGAGTGCCGTTGCGGTGGCGGACCTTACCCGCCGCGGCCGTGAATTTATGGCCGCCCATTTCAATCCCATCGAGGTATGGACTATCGTCGCCCTGCTTTATTTAATATTAACCCTGTTTTCCGCCCGGTTCATATCCTGGCTGGAAAACCGCAGGCGTTTTGAGAGATAACGATGGCAGAACCGATTATTCAAATTGAAAACGTCCACAAATACTTCGGCCGTATTCACGCTTTACGAGGCGTGAGTTTGAACATCCGTAAAAGCGAAGTGGTGGTAATTCTGGGCCCGTCCGGCTCAGGTAAATCCACCTTGCTCCGCTGCATCAATCATCTTGAAGTAAATAACTCGGGTAGTATCATCGTGGATGGTATTCTCCTGAAAAGTGCCCAGAATATTAATGCCGTAAGGCGTGAGGTCGGTATGGTTTTCCAGTCATTTAACCTCTTCCCGCACCTGACTGTGTTAAATAATCTGACACTCGCCCAGCGTACCGTACGGCAGCGGGAAACCGGCGAGGCAAAAGAAATTGCCCTTGCTTTGCTGGAAAAAGTCGGTATTCTGGACAAAGCCGATTGTTATCCGGGCCAGCTTTCCGGAGGCCAGCAGCAGCGCGTCGCCATTGCCCGAGCCCTGGCAATGAATCCCAAGATAATGCTGTTCGATGAGCCGACTTCGGCTCTCGACCCCGAAATGATAAAAGAAGTACTCGATGTTATGTTAACTCTTGCGAAAGAGGGCATGACGATGGTAGTCGTCTCTCACGAAATGGGATTTGCCCGCGCGGCCGCTACCCGCTGCGTCTTTATGGACGAGGGACAAATCGTGGAAGAAGGTGCCCCGGACGTTCTGTTTACCAACCCGAAGCAGGAACGCACCAAGCTTTTCCTCAGCAAGGTAATGCAAATCTGATATATGTTTCACAACTGGAAAGCTTCCCCTAAAATCGCTCTCACCGCGCTTGTCGGCATCACCGTAATCTGGGGCTGGTCGTTTCTCATTGTTCAGGAAGCCATCGCCAAAATGCCCGTGATGGATTTTCTCGGCGTCAGATTTGCCGCCGCCACACTTTTTATGATTGCCATCCGCCCTACTTTTTACCGCCACCTCGATTTACGCGGCTGGCTGCGGGGTATTTTGCTCGGCATCGCGCTGGGACTGGCCTATATTTTTCAGACGTACGGTTTACTGACTGTTTCCGCATCGATATCGGGCTTTTTGACCGGAATGTCCGTCGTCCTGACACCGCTGGTAGCGTTATTACTCCTTAGAACGAAAATCAGCAAGAGCACCTGGATAGCGGTGGGACTGGCGGTTATCGGGCTGGTTTTACTCAGTTTGCACGGGTGGGCCATCGGCATCGGCGAATTACTCACACTGGGATGTGCCCTGACGCTGGCTTTTCATATCGTCGGGCTGGGAGTATGGTCGGAAAAGCACGATACCTACAGCCTGTCTCTGGTACAGGTGGGCACCGTGGCCGTGATGACTCTGATTGCCGCGGCACCGGACGGGATTACGCTGCCACCGGACTTGAGCGTCTGGGGCACCGTGGCGATTACCGCTGTCTTCGCGACCGCGCTGGCTTTCCTGGTACAGACCTGGGCACAGAAGCTGGTCTCACCGACTAATGTCGCCGTCGTACTGACGATGGAGCCGGTATTTGCCGGCGTCTTCGGTATAGCTTTAGGCGGAAATGAAATATCCGTACGGATTATTTTCGGTTTTATCTGCGTGCTGGCAGCAATGTTAATCGTGCAAATAAAATCAGCCAAGCCGAAATAATCAGCTATCCGCTATCATCAGTCAGCTTTCAGCCTGCAAGGAATGATTCTCGTTCTTATTAAACGGCAACGGACTCAAATAACGGCTAAGCGGTTTGTTTCTTTGTCCGTCTGGCGAGACCGATAAACAGCAGTCCCAGCAAATTCAGGGCGGTATGGATCGCCAGTCCCGGTAGTACGCCCAGGAATGAAGTATATCCGGCATCTTTGGTAGCAACCGCTACCACAACGGCTACGATTCAGATAACGCCAAGTAATAAGAAGATACCGCCGAGAATATGTAAAAATTTTTTCATTTATTTCTCACTTTACCCGATTTTTCAGGCTACCGCCATTAATAGCATCCAGACGAAAAGTACAGCGGTCACTCCGTGAATGGCATACCCCATCACCGAATTTTTACTCCAGACTTTCTCTTTGCGGCGGAACACCGCCGCCAATACGGCAACGATTCAAACAAACTGGAAGATTCCAAAGATAATGGCACCGATTAGCCAGCCCATAACGAAGATGCCTCCTATAAAGTAATTTGTAATAGTATATTCCGGCGGCTGGATTAAGTCAATACTTTTTGGTGTAATAAAGCCCTTTAAAGAATAAAAATTCTCATTTGTCACTTAGCAGACATAGATAAAAAAGTTGTTCGTAATATCTATAATGTAATTTGTTTGGTGCTTGTATTGTAATTTCGGATTTTGCCCAGATTCCCAATAGTCATGCGGCACGTCCCATATTTGTAGGGATGTGCTTCGGATTTTGGAATTAAAAAGGTTACACTATTCCCCACTCCCGATATCCCTGATAAATAATCGAGGCATATTCTTTGGAAGGCGGGTATTCTTCCGACTGGCCGACTTTAACATAGGTAGCGGCTTCCATCGGTGTGCCATCCTCATCGAAGACATTGACCTGGATACGGGTATAGTCGCTGGGAAAGCCCATAATTTTATCGAGCTTGTTCAAATCTTTATCCGAGATATCATAGACGGCGCCGCGGACTTTACTGCCCTGCACCCGCCTGACGTTAGCAATTCCGCCCTGCCAGGCCCGCGACCAGCCGACAAAGACAAGCTTATAGTTAGGCAGCGTGGCGGGTGAAATGGGCTTGCTGTCCGGAGCCCGCTCCTTCATCTGCTTTTTGTTTACATCCAGACCGTAGGCAAAATAATACATGTATCACCTCAAAACTGAAAGTTCGAATCTCAAAACTATAACTTATAACTTAAAACTTTCCATCTCATTTTTCAAGATAGTGAACATTTATGAACTGCGGTTTTAAATTCCGTCTGTCAAGCAACATGGCTGCTATCACGGATGGGAAAAGCCTCAATTTTCAAGTATTCTTCAATATTCTGAAGTAAATACGAACAATTAACAATAACCATATTGACAAAAACCGTCTAGTCCATTTAAATGCCTCATACTTACCAATTAAGGAACAATCAAATCGGTATTATCAGAATTACGGTACCAGCTGCTATTTTTTGAACATACCGGATAAGTGAATAATTAATTACTGAGTTATATTTAAGGAGGTGAACTGAATAATCTAGAAAACAGTAATTTATTACTTGATGTTGCGGAATGCCAATACTCGGTTATTCCCGATAGAAATTTTAAATCTCAAGGAAAAATTACGGAGGTAATTTATGAAAAATAAGGTATTTCTAACCCTGTTCAGCTTCATTTTACTCCTCAGTTTAGTCTTAGTCGGCTGTGCCGGGAAAACAACGACCGTCACTACCGGAGTAACGTCGACCGCTGTATCGACGAGCACGGTCTATGAACTAACTGTGGCCTACGGAGACAACTCGACGGAATTCTCCGATGTCGAACTCAACGGCTGGAAAGACGCACTGGAGTCAGCCTCCAACGGACGTCTTAAAATCACCACCATTTATTTTGCCGGTCAGTTGATTGCGGATGCCGAAATTTATGATGCCGCAGCCAGGGGCACGGTTGATATCGCTATCAACACGGTGTCACAGACCCCCAACCGGTGGTCGGTTATGGACACTTTAGGCATTGCCCCCTTCGGTAGCCCCTGCCAAAAGCTGAGTGCCGCTTACATGGAAGTCTTCAATAAATACCACAGTGTCTTCGACCAGCAGTTCAAAGATACGAAGATTTTAGCCATTCATGGCACCGTTCCGGACCCGCCCGGCCTGCCCATCGGTTCCGTATCCAAACCTATCCGCTCCTTAGCCGACCTTAAAGGTTTTAAGATGTGCGGTCCCGGTGCTTATAACGTAAGCCTGATGTCTGCACTCGGTGCCGCCCCCACCATGATTCCGCCGCCGGAACAATATGATGCACTGCAAAAAGGCCTTCTCGACGGCTGTATCCTGGATCCGATTTTCTACGATATGCTGAACTTCAAAGACCTGATTAAATATCAAACCAGCAATCTAAGTTTCGCCGGGGGGCCCTGGTTCATGGTTATGAATCTGGCTAAATTCAACAGTCTTCCAAAAGACCTTCAGGATATACTGGTAAGCACCGCTCCTGTTCTGGGAGAGAAAAGAGATACCCTCGGCGTTCAGTTGAAAAAAGAAATCGTGGATAACGCGGTCAAGAACAACGGTTTGCAGATTATCGAAATTCCACAGGTTGAACTGGACAAGATGATAGCCATAGAAAAGCCTATCAGGGATGCTCAAATCGCAGAGTACGCAAAACTATTACCGCAAGCTTCGGAAATTTTTGAGGCTTACGTGGCCGCCAGAGCTAAAAACTAATTTCTGTTTTTACGGTGGCTCGGCTGTAAGTCAGCCGAGCCACCCCGGTTCTTCCGAAGAAAGATTGAGGGTGAGATGAGTGACAGCCGGTTGATGCAAAAGTCCGCACCGCATAGTATTTCTAAGGTTCTGGACTCTATTGCATATTGGGCTCAGGCACTCGGCGCCGTAGTCCTTTTCGGAATGATGATTTTCACCTTCGTAGCGGTTTTAATGCGCTACGTATTCAATACCCCTTTCCGGGGGGATATCGAAATCACCCAGCTCGCCTCGTTGGCGGTTACCTGGCTCGGTGTGGCCTGGGGACAGGTAAAAAAGAGCCATCTCAAGGTAGATATACTTACCAGTAAATTATCGCCGCAAAACGGCCTGTTTCTGGAAACGGGCACTTATATTCTAATTATCGCCGTAATGGGGGTAATACTGTGGCAAAGTATCCCTAATACGATTCATTACATCGATGCCCATATGACCACCGTTACGTATGCCATACCCTTAGCCCCGACAGCGGCATTCATCCCATTGGGCGCGTTTTTAATGCTGTTAATACTAACGCGCGATTTCATCAGCAATATTAATAAAGTCTTTAAGATGCATGTTAAGCCATGGCAATGGCTTTTAATAATCGGTATCCCCGTTATCCTTTTAGGTCTGATGTACGTGTGGATGCTGCCCGTTACTCACGGCCTGCTCGCCAAATCTACCGTTGCCTATATCGGCATTATCGCGGGTCTGGTCTTTATTTTCCTGGGCATGCCTATCGGGCCGGCACTGGCCATTACCGGATTCGTCTTCGTCGGTAATATTCTCAACGCCGCCCAGGGTTTTTACCTGGCCGGGGGAGATTTATTCCGGCAATCCGCAGATTACAGCTGGAGCGTTATCCAGCTTTTCATGTTAATGAGCGGATTCATCGTAGTTTCCGGCGTAGGCGAGGACGCCTTCAATACCGCTTATAAATGGTTAGGTAAGCTACGCGGCGGTCTGGCTATCGCCACCATCGGCGGTTGTGCCCTCCTGGCGGCGGTGGTCGGCATCCCGGCGCCGGTCATTTACGCGATGGGCTCGGTAGCGTTACCGGCGATGCGGAAATACCATTACTCCGATGTGCTGGCAGCCGGAGTTATTTCCAGCGGTTCGAGCCTGGGACCTCTGATTCCCCCCAGCGTCAGCTTTATTTTTTACGGCATTTTTACCGGTGCATCGATAGGTAAGCTCTTTATTGCCGGTATCATACCGGGATTAATCTTGGCATTCGGCTTTATGACCACGATTTATATGATGTGCCGCCTTAACCCCGCATTAGGCCGACCGAGTGAAGAAAAATTCACCTGGGGCGAAAAATTCGGCTCGCTGACAAAAAGCATCCCCATCGCCGTATTGTTCATACTGATTATGGGCGGTATTTACATGGGGATATTCACCTCTACCGAAGGCGGCGGCATCGGAGCGTTTCTAGCTTTAATCGTGGCTTTAGCGATGAAACGGCTTAACTGGAAAAATTTCAAGCAGACCATGATAGAAAGCGCCACGACGAATGCCATCATGATTTTCATGGTATTAGGCAGTATGCTGATGGGCAGAATTTTAACCGTGGGTACTCTGGGCAATATGCTGGCCGATTTACTGGGCGGCCTTTCCCCGGTTATGGTTACCATCGTCGTGCTGATGTTTTTCTTTATCATGGGATTTTTCGTTGACGCCGTCACCGTGATGATTATCACCATGCCGGTGTTAACGCCCATATTGAAAGCCTGCGGTATCGACCTTATCTGGTTCGGTGTCTTGCTGGTGATGGTTATCAACCTCGGCGGCTTTACACCACCCTACGGTCTTAATATGTTTATCCTGACAAGCTCAACCGACCTGAAATTGGGGACGGTTTACCGGGGGGTGTGGCCGTTCGTTATTTGTAACGCCGCTGTTTGTCTGATTATTTTCTTCCTGCCGGTAGTAGCGACCTGGTTACCGAACCTGATGAAGTAAAAGCCGGATAAAACTTCGTTATCATCTGTTTCTACGAAACAGTTAAACAATCGTTTAGATAATATCTAAAAAAGGAGGGCTTTTGCATCATGGGAAAATATGATAGATATTTTATCACCAACACCCCGCCGAATCCGGTCCATCCCGAGACCCGGAATAAAGTGAGCAACTTTGCCTGGGTACAATATCCCTTCTGTGTCGTCGATGAAGAACACGGCAGGGTTCCGGGAGCTTTCTGGCTGGAACCAAACATTGTCGTCCGGCCGGATAAAGTAAGTGATGACCTCGGAGTACATCAGGGCAGCGGCAGGCCTCATTGCCACATTTATGATGAATACCTGCTATTCTTATCTCTCGACCCGAATAATATGGAGGAACTGGGCGGCGAGGTCGAATTATGGATGGGCGGTGAAAAACACATCATTACCAAATCAACCGGTGTTTTTATTCCTAAAGGGATGTTTCACGCCCCTCTGATTATGCGTAAGGTAGACCGGCCGTATTTATTTATCGCAGTAGCTAATACTCTCCGTTATTCTCACTTTAATTATTCCGAAGAACCGCAATATAAGGACGAGAAAGTATTAGACGAGATAGCTCATGTAAACCTCGGCGGCAATAATTATCAAATAACATCCAGTTTTATGGAACATATAACGTATATGATGGACAAGTTCCGCCAGGAATTTAACAAGTAAACCGGCAAAATTACTGCCGGTTATTTTTGCCACATTCCCAGGGTTTGGATATATTTCATAACAATCGGCCGGTAAGGTTAACTTACCGGCCGTTAAAATTATTTTCATTTGCTTGTTATCTATGTACGCCCAGCAATACTACGTAAGACTACAATAACCCGAGCGTATACTTGTTATTTCCTGCCTTTGCAGCTAACACAAAGAGATGTCTCCGGCATTGCCTGCAGGCGTTCCCGCGGAATTACTTTACCGCAATTATCGCATACGCCATAAGTACCGGAACGGAATTTATCGAGAGTACGCTTGACGGAATCGAGTTTTTGCTTAAGATTCCGGATATAAGCATAGCTTTTTTCGCGCTCCGCAAAAGACTCCGCAACTTCTTCTTTATTCACGAAAGGATTACCGATTGAAGTTGTGGTGGCTGAATCGGTTACTGAAATCAGTCCCTGTAACAAACGGTCCCGTTCGCTTTCTAAATATTTGTGGATTTTCACTAATTCTTTGTCCATTATTATCATCCTTTCAACCGGCCTGAGGAAAACGCCCCCAAAGCGGTAAAGGCAATTTGCTTTGGCAAAGACAAACTCACGGGGCAGTGAAGAAAAATAAAAAGTTAATGTCTAACCGGTTATTTCAGGCGAGTTTACGGTTAATCCCGACGACGGTACCGTAGAATTGATACTGTTCGCCGGCTTGTGACTTTTTGGTAAACCGGGTCAAGACAAGTTCCTCATCCATGTAACCGAGCACTATATTGCCGGCATCCGGACGGGTATCCGGGTCGACAAATATAACGTCACCCTCTTTTATTTCCGGTTCCATAGAAAAACCGCGAACTAAGAGTCCTTTTACATTTTCGTGCCCGTTGTTATTTAATCCCCATGTTGCGAACTGTCCCACATCGACTACCCCGGATTTTAATTGGTTGATATTACTAATAATCGGTATC
>CAZJQF010000004.1:18604-26866 GCA_964547925.1 uncultured Dehalococcoidales bacterium | reverse complement strand
TGAGCCAGATAATCAGGAGACCTGCAATGGTAACAATAAATACTCAAAAACAAAATATCGAGACATTAGTCCGGGGAGAATTAACCTGGATTAACATTGAAAAACCAACCGAGCAGGATAAATATTATCTGGCTCAATCCTATTCTTTTCACCCGTTAGACCTCGATGACTGCTTCTCCCGGATACAAAGGCCGAAAATTGACGAATATCTGGACTACTTATTTCTGGTCCTACATTTTCCGGTATTTAACAAGGAATCAAGGGTAACGGAGGCCAGCCAGGTATCGGTGTTTATCGGTAATAATTTTCTGATAACGCTCCACGACGGACGGTTGAAACCGTTAAATAAATATTTTCAGGATTGCCAGTCAGATACAGAACCATCGCCGGATATTTTTGCCAAGGGGTCAGCTTACCTGCTTTACCGCATTATCGATAAACTGGTTGATTACTGTTTTCCGATAATTAATAAAGTCGGCGATAATATTGAAGCCATTGAGGACCGGATTTTTAATAATGGAAAGCACACCACGGTGCAGGAAATATCCAATCTACGGCGGGATATAATTTCATTGCGCCGCATTATGAGTCCGATGAGAACGGCCATCAGCACGTTGGAACCAAAAATACGCCGGTTCGGCCATACCGACCTGACCGTTTACTTCGGGGATACGGTAGACCATATGGAACGGGTCTGGGACGCTCTGGAAGAGTATAAAGAGGTTATCGAAGGTTTAAATAACACTTATGATTCGCTGGCTTCGGAAAGAGTGAATAACATCCTCCGGGTACTGACGATTCTAACCGTTATCGGAGCCGTGTTGACCATCATCGTCGGATTCTACGGAATGAACATTCCCCTGCCGGGCGGTTCCGACCCCGGCGGATACGGGCGGTCCTGGGTCATTCTGGTAACGGTAATGCTGGTGATTGTCGGCGGAATGCTGCTTTATTTTAAACATAAGAACTGGCTCTGATGAACAGCCGAAAACTCGCTTTATTTTTGCCACATTCCCAGGGCTTTAAACCACTTTATACCGGTCCGGCCGGGGAGTTCCTGTTGCATCCGCTCGGTGACGGGGAAAGCGTTAATTTTATCGATTTGCGGTTTCAGTTTGGCTAACTCGTCATCTGAAGCACCTTTCGCCATTAACTCTTCCAAGTAGTGAGTCATTTCCTGTGCCGAACGCAGCCGCTCGTCGCTGACGGCGGCCATTTCCGGGGAAATAATACCGTACTTTACTTTCAAAGCATTCAGACGCAAAATAGCTTCGTAAGACACATCCACGATTTGCTGGCGGGTCAGCCAGGCCGTCTCATAATTCAATGCATATTTCCAGCTTGGCGAAAGCAGGGCTTTCCGGTGTTCCTCCAGCGTGCTGTAAAAACGCTTATAGCCGAATTTTTCCGGATTTTCGAAGCCCAGACTGCCGGGGTCGAGAAACGGTGAAAGCGGGGCGATAAATAGAGCCAGTCTCTTAGCGCCGTTATGTTTTTGATATAAATACTCGCAGAAATCAATTGTCTCCATTACCGATTGATAGGTCTGTTTGGGGATTCCGACCATAAAATAAACATCGATTCTGCCGCAGCCGACGGCTAAAGCATCCGCAATCGTCTGCTCCAGACCTTCCCGTGTGTAGCCCCTGCCGGAAGCTTTAATGATTTCGGTATCGTGTGATTCCGGTGAAATCTCGAGACAAAACTTAGGGCAGGCATCCGCCATCTTTTGTAAAAACTCTTTCGGGGCAGGCGTAAACAACTCCAATATTATCTGGTTTTTCACCCCGGCATTTTTTAAGCCGGACAATACTTTATCCGCATAACCCTCGCCGGGCTGCCGTAAATCTCCCAGAATAAATATCGGGCCGCCGCTAAAACGGTCGATTTGTTTCACATCGGCGACCACGGCCTCCGGAGGACGGTAAGCCGGACTCCGACGGTTATAATAATTACGGAACGCCGCTGAAGAGCCGCCGCAGATAACACAGCTGTGCGTACAGCCCCGGCAGGTCAGCACTGCGGTAATCGGGTAAGTACGCCAGTTTTTAAAAGGCAAATAGCTGGCAAAATCACGGTATTTTATGACCGACCGCACCATGTTGGCATAGTAATCCTTGAAGACCGTGTCTAAGGCCTCAGGAACGTTGCTGAAGGGGTTTTCCCTGACCCTGCCCTCTTTGTCCTTCCAGACCAGATTCGGCACGTTCTCAGGCTCCCTACCGCTTTTGACAGCCTCGACAAGTTGCCGTAAGGGTTCCTCCGTCGAATCGCCGCGTAAAACGCAATCGATTTCTTCATAACCCAACAACTCTTTAAAATAATACGACGAAGATAGACCACCAAAAAGCACCTTGGATTCCGGGTGATATTTCTTCACCAATTTGGCAACTTCTATAGCTCCGTGAGAATGCAGCAACCAGTGTAAATCGATGCCGAAAATGGGCGACTTCAATTTTTTTATGGCTGCCTCGGCATCGAAGTTTTTATCATTTAACATTCGAACAGCCAGATTAAAAATACGCACGCTGTAACCGGCCCGCGTCAGGTAGTCCACCATACTGGCAAAACCTATCGGATACATTTCAAACGCAGTCGTGGAAGGGATTAAATCGGAAACCGGCCCGTATAAAATGGTTTTCTTACGAAAATCATACACACTGGGAGCGTGCAGTAAAATCAAATCGGGCATCCGGGCAACTCCTTTATTTTATAGCTATGTGAATGGCGGCGGCACCTAAAAATAGCCTGCGGTAACTTACCTTGCTGAAGCCGGCTTTTAACAGTATGTCCTGCAATTCTTCAGGTTTAAAATAATTAGCGGCCGAATTCCCCAGATAACGGTAAGCTCCACGGTTCCCGGAAATCCACCAGCCTATCCAGTAAACGAAAGTCCGCACGTACAGGTGATCAAGTTGTCTTATCAGCCAATTTTTCGGCTGGCTGCTTTCTACGATAACGAATTTTCCGCCGGGACGCAGGACTCGTAATACTTCCGAAATGTGTTTCCCCGCATTCGGATGCCGGTAAGTCAGGTTCCGGAAAGCAAAAGAAATGCCCGCACAATCAAAATAATTTTCCGCGAAAGGTAAATTTGCCGCATCGCCTTCAGTAAAAGTGATTTGCTTACCAGAGGTTTCGGCTTTCCACCGGGCGATTTCCAGCATCATCTCGCTGAAATCCAGTCCGGTAATTTCCGCCGGGTAATCCGCCATTTCCGCTATCGTTACCGCCAGGTCACCGGTACCGCAGGCCAAATCAAGTATTTTTCCCGGTTTATCCGCCAGACATTCCCGGGCTGCCTGCAACCGCCATTTATTATCCATTCCCCCGGTAAATATCCGGTTAATGGTATCATAATGGGGCGGCACCTCGGAAAATATTTTATAAAGCGGCCTTGACGGCTTCGTTTGTGTATTCAAAATAAGTCAATTCCCGGTTAGATTCATACTGCACCCAAATTATATTATGTCAGATTGGGTTTTTACAAATTCAGGCGTGCTTATCGCCAATACGAAAATTTAATGTTACAATAATAAAACGATGAAACGAAAAGTGCTTATCTTACTTCTTCTCGTTACCCTGCTCGTTACTTTAACGGGTGCTCCGGCGCAGGCGGACACTGCAGTCGAAGTTAAAGAGCTGAACCTGGTTTTTTTACACGGTGCCAACAGCACGTCTTGGGCAATGCAGCTACTCTCCGATATCATTTCGATAAGAATTAAGGATTTTATCTATAAATACGAAACATCCCATCCGGGGGTAAAGATTGTATACGATTCTTTAAACCGCTGCTACCCGAATAATGTCGATATAGATGTATGGGCTAATAATATTGCGACAAGCTGCAAATCGTTTTTTCACGATGATAACCTGATATTAATCGGACACAGTATGGGCGGGAAGACGGCACTATACGCCACGGCTAATGACATCGGCGGCCTGCAGGATATGGTGAAGGGCGTGATAACCATTAACAGTCCGGTCAGGAATTTGAATCATTATTATTTTACGGGCGGCGGCGATTACTGGTCGGCTGCCTGGTTAATTCCGCAGGACCACGGTGTTATCGGTTCGCTGGAACAATACGATGCCGGTAAAGACGGCACCTGGGTAGCCGCCAATAAGCACTGGCTGGCGTTCTGCTCCGCAGAATTCACACCTACCAGCCCGCAGTTCGATATTTCAGGCACGGACGTTTTACCCAGAGATATGGATGATAAAATCGTGCCGATATCCGCCCAGTATGCAAAGGGTGCCGATATCGTATATTACGGCGAACACGGGCACAGTGATTTCGTTGAGGACCCCGTTTTGGCCTCCTATCTGGCTGAAAATATCTTACGTTACATTTTCGGCGGGACGATGGAATATTCCGTCCTCAGAAGTTCGGGCAGCTACGAACACCAGGCCGGTTGGTTCCCTGTTTCGTATAACTGGAACGATCTCGCCGGAGAATTCCCGGCACAGAGCGGCACTATCATACATAAAAACAATTCAGCCAAATGGGTAAACTATGAGGATATCGTCGGGTGGCAAACCGAAGGCACAGAAAAACGGAGTAGTTTTAAGGTTAAACGTACCTCTTTTTCGTGGCTGTCCGCTGTACGCGGGGCCGAATGGGTTTCGCCTGAAGACGACCACGATGAACGAATATCAATCCGTACGAGAGCCGCCCCGTGGTCAACAGTAAAAGTAGACTGGGTAATTAACGGTTTTATCGAGCCGGAAACCGGTGACCGCTCCCATTATGAAGTCAGCATAAAAACGGGCACACCGTTCACTTCGGTCGACCGCGTTAACTGGGCATCGGTAGAAAACGAGCATGATTTCCGGTTAAATATAACTTCCCAGGCCGAGGGGCCGTTACGGTATTTCGAAGTATCCTGGAAAACATTCTTTAAAATATACCGTTCTCAGGAGATAATTAGCGAGCTGGCAGTTACGGCAATCGAATGAGCTACATACGCAATTCGGTTTTAATGGTAGCCAGACGGTGCAGTCTGTCAAAAAACACGACCCCGATTACTTTACCTTCCCCGATAACCGGCATTTCATCAAATCCCATTTCAGACATCTGCTCGTAAGCGTCCGCAGCCGGCTGAGTAGAATAAGAGGTTAAGAAATTGTTAGCCGGAATCATTATTTTCGATACTTTGGTTCTTTCCCGTGACCTTCGCGGAATCGAATGTAAATTTTTTAAGCCTAACGAACCGAGGAGTTTATCTTCCGAGACAACCATAAAATAATACTGTCCGCTTACCAGGCTATATTCCCGGATTATTTTTGCCACACTCATTTGCGGGGCGACGTGAGGATACTGCCGGGACATCGTTTCCAGAATGGTGACACCTTTTAACGATTGCCGCAGCGAAGTATCTTTATTGATTTTTACGGCGGCGGCGATAACCGCCCAGCCCATAAGAATTAAAAAGATACCGCTCAGCCATTCCTGCTGCAGCAATAAGAAAATCGTCCCGATTACAATACCGGCAATACCGATACCCTGCCCCACCCAGGTGGAAATCTGCGTGGCGCGGTCGTAGTCCTTTGTAAAACGCCAGATCAACGCCCGCATTATCCGGCCGCCGTCGAGCGGATAAGCCGGTATAAATTGAGTTACCGCAAAAAAGAAGAAGGCAAAACTCAGCCAGGCCGCCAGATTACCGAATATCGTGTTGCCGATAATCACCATCACCACATATATGGCATATAAAAATATGGTAATGAAGATGTTTAGCATCAACCCGGCGGTACCGAGTAAGATCTCGTATATCGGTGATGTATATTCCCGGGTAATGCCGGGCACACCGCCGAAAATGTAAACCGTAACCCGCCGGAAGATGACATTACGGCTGATGGCAATCGAATTTAAACAGAGTTGCTTAATGATTATCATCAGCAGGAAAATAAGCGAAGCCACCAGCCCCAATAAAACACGCCGGTAGAGTGTATAAGACTCAGGATACTGGGTGGCCACAGTAGCTATTATGAAGATGAATAAGAACAGCCAGGTATAATGCAGACGCAAACGGATACGGAACTTTTTCTTCTCGCTAAGGCCGGGATTCCTTTCAGTTCGTGTCAACATCGCTTTTACATTTTATACCATAAACACCCGGGCAAGTATATACCCTATGCCTATCAGTAACTGAGTCATCAATACCACGATAACGTTATTCGCCATCCCGGGCACTATTTTACTCATATCCTCCGGTGTTAAAGCCGCTTTAATCGCTTTATAAGCAAACGGGAAAGTCAGCAGTCCCAATAATGAAAATACGGGCATTACGCGGAAAACGACCGCTCCGATAATCCATAAATACATAATGATGGTTAAGACGATATATATCCAGCCGGCTTTTTTACGACCCATGGTTATCGGAATCGTTTTCCGCCCCGCGGTTTTATCGGCTTCGACATCGGGAAATTCATTTAAAAATAACAGGTTATATACGAGTATACCGGAAGGAATCGAAGCGATTACCAGCGGAATACTGTATGAAGACGCCTGCACGAAATACATTCCCATCACGGGCAGTACACCCAGACCTAATCCGGCCGCCCATTCGGGGGATTTCGTGCGTAATATCAGCGGCGTATACAGCACCACACACAATGCGGCTACAACCAGCAGCGGCAATAACTGCCAGCTGACGGTAATGATAAAAAAAATACCTATTACAGCAGCGATAATCAAAGTAATAACACCCAGCCATAGGGCCTGCTTCGGCTGCAGCATTCCGGCGGGGAGTATACCGCTGCCGCCGCTAAACGGCGTCCGTTTCGTCTTTAAATCGATACCGCTGCGGTAATCGAAGTAATCATTCAGCGTATTAACACTGATATGAGTCAGCAGCAGACCAAACCCGGCTAATAAAGCTATTCCCCAGTCGAAAAACCTGTAATACCAGGCGATACTCGAACCTAAAAAAGCTAAAATAATGGAAAGGATTAAAAACTGCGGGCGGGTTTCCAGAATCCAGGCTTTCAAGTGCATCGGTTATTTCCTTTCGTCGGGTTTAATCTTTATCTTGATTTCAGTACCGACCGCAGCATTTAAGTATTCGGCAGCACTGCCTTCCCTGACCGCAATTTCGAGATAGCCGCTGCTGCCGATTAAAGCCAGCAGCTTTTCTCCCTGAGCGTAATTCGGGCTCAATCCTGAAATCGTTTTGTCACCAATATTGATAACCATTTTCCCCCGGGGTAAGTCCGACTCTTTGACATTCGTAATCAAATTGCCGAATCCGTCGATATGAATCACCTGCCCGATAATCGAGCCGTCCGGCCCGGTACGGATTTCGATTAACGGTAAATGGGTAATCGAACTAATCGGTTCCCCGAATTCTTTCAGAGCCACGCCGAGCGAAATATGGGCAGCTACGGGAGCAAAGATATCCCGCCCGTGAAATGTCCGGCTTACCGGAGAGCGCCAGTAGCTGGGATTATTGATAGCCACCGCCTCCAGGCCGGGCCTGGCTGAACTGACAGAATAGTCGTTAACGATGTGGCTTAAAACGCCGTTGTCCGGCGCAATGAAATAATATTGCGGCGTTTTTAAAATAATCGCCCGGCGTTTGGTGCCGACACCGGGGTCGATGATAACCAGATGGACCGTCTGCGGTGGGAAATACTTGTAGGCTGTGCTCAAAACGAAGGCTGCCTGATTGATGTTTTGCGGGGTTATCTGATGAGAAATATCGATAAGTACTGCCTGAGGATTAATGCTTAAGATGACGCCTTTGACCGCGGCGATATAGCCGTCTGCCAGGCCGAAATCAGTAGTCAGGGTAATTATCGTACCCATGCCGCTTTCCGCCGCAGATTAAAGCAGCCGTATCGAAAGAATGGAGACTACGATAAATATCACGGACAGAGCGATGGTTAACTGGAATAGTGTTTTTTCCACACCTCGCTTGGTGCGGTAAACAGTATCTGCCTGGCCGAAGATACCGCCCAGTCCGCCGCCTTTTACCTGCATCATGATAATGAGTACCAATGCCACCGCCAGAACAATCTGGGCAATATTAAAGTAGAGTGCCATTTTACCCTTCCTCTAGTTTTTTCTTCATTAAGTCGTTGACCATTTTGGCGTTAGCCCGGCCTTTGGTCGCCCGCATCACCTGTCCGACCAAAAAGGTCATTGCCTGTGGTTTACCTGCTTTATAGTCTAACACAGGCTGAGGATTATTGGAAATCACTTGAGCGATTACGGTCTCGATTTCAGAGGTATCGCTTATCTGGCTGAGGCCTTTAGCT
>CAZJQF010000004.1:0-18504 GCA_964547925.1 uncultured Dehalococcoidales bacterium | reverse complement strand
CTGCGCTGGGAGACCGTCTTCCCCTGCTCCTCTATCCAGCCCCGGGTTTCCTGCACCAGTCTTGTACCATCGATAACGGCCTTCCTTATTCGTTCCGCTTCAAATTCCAGAGCGCGGTAAACCGCCCGGAAGCTGTTCATATTTTTTACTTCGACTTTAGCGGTGGTTTTCGTTGCTCCTTCAGGTAAGACGCTGATATTGGCATCACAGCGGAAACTGCCCTCTTCCATATTGGCATTAGAAGCCCCGAGATATTGAAGGATAGCCCGCAAGGTCATCAAATACTGCCTGGCTTCTTCCGGGGAACGTAAATCCGGGTCGCCGACGATTTCCATCAGGGGCGAACCTGCGCGGTTCACATCAACAACGCTGAAAGAATCGCCGCCGGTGTTTTGATGGGTTAACCTGGCGGTGTCTTCTTCAAGGTGGACATTATTGATACCGATGCGTTTTTTCTGCCCGTTGACTTCGATATTCAGCCAGCCTTTTTCGCCGAACGGTAAGTAGTTTTGGGAAATCTGGTAGCCTTTCATTAAATCCGGGTATGGGTAATTCTTACGGTCGAAACGGGCGTACTGTGATATCTTACAATTCAGAGCCAGTGCGGTTATGACGGTCAGTTCGACGGCTTTGCGATTGATTACCGGCAGCACGCCGGGCATCCCCAGACAGACCGGGCAGACATGGGTATTCGGGGCATCGCCGGCATAATCGACGCTGCAGCCGCAAAACATCTTGCTCTGCGTGGCAAGCTGGGCATGGACTTCCAGACCGATAATCGTTTGAAAATTCACAATCTAAATATTATCGTAACCGAGTGCGTTTTGTCTAATTATGGGGTACAATAAAGTTTAAAATAGATGTCGGAGCAAGCAATTGGCCGGTAATAATGAAGAGTTGACGGAAAAAATCCGCAAGGTATTGGACAGCCAGTACTTCGCTGCACTGGCTTCGGTGGGACAGGAACAACCGTATATTAATCTGATAGCGTTTGCTCATACCGATGATTTAAAGCAAATATACTTTACCACTAAAAGAAATACCCGCAAATATCAAAATATCAGCACTAACGGCAGCGTATCATTACTGGTCGATACCCGGACTAACCAACCTTCGGATATCGGGAAATCCGTCGCGGTCACGATAATCGGTTCGGCGGATGAAGTCACAGACGATAATGATAATATAAAGCGTATTTTTCTTGCCAGACATCCCGGGTTGCAGCAATTCGTAAACGACCCGGAAACCGCTCTTATCACCGTCAGCGTACAGGAATATATAATTGCCGGTTTTGAAAAAACGCAACAGCTCGTGCTAAATACAACCGACTAGACCGGAGTATATATCAGTGCTTTATCAAATCACTTTATTGTCTGAATAAAGCCGCCCAGACAATACCGTCCAGTATCATCGTATGAAAAGCAAAATAACCGGCGCCGACAACAGCCAACCAGTAGCTGACGCCCGGTACTTTCCCCTGGATACTCAATATAGCCCAGCAAAGGGCAATCGAAGCAAGCCCGACGATAAATAATACCGTACGGATGCCTATCCATAACCCGGTGCCGGGGTTAGCCACATATAAATTCGTCAAAGGCATCCACAAAGCCGACGGAATCAACATCAATATAAAAATAATGTAAAACAGGCTGTAGTTAAATCTTCCGGCAATCACTACCTCTCCCGGTGTCAGCCGGAAAAATAAGTAATACAGGATCGCAAAATAAGCCACGGCACAGATTATCATCGAGACAAAATAAACCGGCCGGATGTTTGCCGGCACCCCGCCCCATAATACATTCGCACCGCCTGATGAGCCGCCCAGCCCGAAGATATAACTGCCGATAACCGCCGCACCACCGATGACATTGATAACGAGCAGAATGATATGTTGTGTTGCCATATTACCGTCTCCTTTTCAAACTGAAGGAATTGCCCTCCTTAAAGCCACCAGCAAAACACCCGGCCCGCCGTGTACTCCCAGACCGGCACCCAGCTCCGCAATCTTTATCTTTTCCTCATTAATGAACTCACCCAGCATTTTTCGCAAGTGAGCTGCCTGTTCCGCCACGGCGCTGTGCACAATGGTAATTTCCGCCGGCGGGGCATTGTCTTTCGCAAAATCATAAATCCGTTTCATGCCTTTGGTTATGGAGCGCACTAACCCGGCACGTACTATTTCACCGTCATGAAAAGTCAACAGCGGCATTACGTTTAAGATGCTCGATACCGCCGCAATTGTTTTATTCACCCTGCCGCTGCGGGCAAGATATTTCATCGTTTCGAAAATACCGAACATCCGGACTTCCCCGATAGCCTTCTTCACTTCCGCAATGATTTCTTCCAGCCCGGCGCCTGCCTTAGCTAACCGTGCCGCCGCTATAACCACCAGTCCCAAACCGGCCGAGTTGAACCTGGAATCGATAACTTCTATCCTGCACCGGCTTTTCAAACTGCGTTGAGCCATGGTTGCCGAATTGAACGTACCGCTGATTTTCGATGAAACATGGATGGAGACGATGCCGTCGGTGTTATCGCAGTATTCTCTAAAAACCCCGGCGAAATCTTCGGGATTCGGCTGAGATGTCGCCGGATGAACCGGCGAGGAAACGAGCTTCTTATAAAATTCCGCAGGCGTAATATCTACGCCGTCACGGTAGGTTTTATCTCCAAAACGTAAATATATCGGGACAACTCTTATTCCGAGCTGTTCGGCTAATTCTTCCGGAATATCAGAAGTGCTATCCGTAATTATCTGTACCATTAATAATTCTCCCCCTACCAACCTTTAACCGTATTACTTATTTATGGTATCCAGAAGACCGAAAATATCTTCATTACGGGGAATATCACTCATCGACCGGCCGTAGTGCTTGAAACGCATCAAACCGGCTTTATCGATGATGAAAAGAGCCGGCATGCGTCCTGCCCTGAGGACTTTGACCTCCTGACCGTATTGTCCGGCAATAACATGCTGCGGGTCGGCAATCCCCGGGAACGGCATCTTTTCACCCAGCCAATAATCTTTGAAAGTATCCTCATTTTCCGGACCGACCACGATTATTTCAGCCTGCCGTTCCGTAAATTTCTGATAGTCCTGACGCAACTGCGCCATATGTTTTCGGGTATACGGTCACCCGAAACCGCGGTTTAACACCAGCACAACGCAGACTTTACCTTGATATGCGGATAAACGTATCTTCCGGCCGGCGGCATCGGTCCGCTCGAAATCAGACGCATTTTCCGCTCGGCCGGGTTCGATTAATTCCGGCATTTTCCCCTCCTCATAACCACGCTGCCACTCAATGACCCACTGAGATGTAACGTAATATTACAAAACGAGCACCGAGGCAAACACCTGCCAGGCCAACAGTGCTTTAGCGGTAAGACTTAAAAATATATATACTTTTTCACCGAATAAATAATCCCGCCAGGGACCGATTTTCAGATACTGTAAATACATATTTACGGCGAAAATCATAAAGAAAACGAACAACGAGATAATAATGGCATAGACAAATCCGGGCGGCGATACGTTTAGTCCGGGAGCGATAACGAACACCACTATGGCAATCCACGGTATGATGCCCGCCCAGCAGCCAAACCAGAAAGGCAGCAATTTTCGACTGCCCGGCTTCTCGTACTTCTCCTGTAAAGCGCCGAAAAGAATCATGGAGGCGTTAATACCGAAGATAGAAAGCAAAGCCGCAAAATCGCTGATGCCGCAAATTTGCGATATCAAAACTATCATAATCGAAGAACTGAAAAAATACTCAATCCAGCGGCCGTAGTTACGGCTCTGTTCCAGATTTCGTTTATACCAGGGAAAAACCCATGAGGTAGCGATTAATAATAAAGAAAGCCCTGAAATTGCCAGAAAGGTAAATACACCCCATCCGGTTTGAATATTAAATAAGTTATCAAGCTGCGGCGGCGTACCGGGCGGGCCGTTCAGATAAGTGGTGGTCACGGGTAAAGCAAAATCATTGGTAAGATAACCTACGAGAATGGCCTGGATGATTAAAATCACACCGACGACGATGTTCCAGATTCTCAGGGTCTTGAATTTGCGTTCTTCAATCATGACATGCCTCCTTGTCGTAATTAACACTCAGAATATCCGTTTCAGATACCAAGTAATCGTTAACAACCCGCAAATAATGACATGCCGGAAATACCAAATCTTAGACCGTCAGCAAATTTACCCCTTAATAATATCTTAATTCATTTATCGCCTATTTTTACGCTATTGTCAAGGGTTATGTGAAACCCTCTTGCAAAGTTCTAAAACTATGCTATAATTATGAATGAATGTTCATTCATTGTTACAGGTGAGAAAGATGCCCGACCGAGAAACGCGGAAAGCCCGCCTCACTTCACAACGTCAGGAACAAATAATGAAGGCTGCTGCCGAAGTCTTCAGCCGTAAAGGTTACGATGCCGCTACTATACCGGAAATCGCCGGAACGGCCGGTGTCGCAGCCGGCACTATTTACATTTATTATCCGAGCAAGCGCGAGTTGTTCCTTGCCGTCATAAAAAACACAATCATTAATCCTTCCCTGCTGCATTTACTCGATAATATGCACGGAACGAATATGTCCGCTACCTTTCAGCAGGTAATGCAAAACCGGCTCGACCTTCTCGATAACGAAACGATGCTGCGGATTCCTTCCTTAATGGGAGATATTATGCGCGACCCGGAGCTCAAAGCCCTCTGGAGAGACCAGTTTATCCACCCGATGATGTCGCAGATGGAAAACGTTTTCCGCCGGACAGACCCATCCGGAAAGCTGGAAGCAACGGAACCGGCGATTATGGTCCGGGCGATTGCCGGGATGATTATCGGGTTCCTGATGTTAAGAATAATGGAAGGCGAAGCCAGCCCGCTGCACAAATTACCCAAAGAAAAGATTGCAGCGGCACTGGTGAATTTCATACTCCACGGACTGGCTATTGAAAATAAAAAGTGATTGGGGGATACCGTATGGACAACGCTGCTATCAGTATCGATAAAATAAGTTTCAACTACGGACGCCTGCGGGTCATCGATAATTTATCACTGGCGATCCCCCGGGGGGTCAGCTTCGGCTTTTTAGGCCCGAACGGTTCCGGCAAAACAACCCTTATCCGCTTAATGGTAGGTTTATTGAAACCTAAAAGCGGTACTATCTCGTGTCTGGGTAAGCCGCCGACACCCTCTAATGCCAGAAGCATCGGCTATATGCCTCAATTACCTTCGCTGTATAACGAACTCACGGTCCGGCAGAATATCGATTTCTTCGCTAAAATATACGGACTAAAAAACCGCCAGGAGCGTGCCCGGCGGGTCGATGAAGTAATTAAACTGGTCGAACTCGAACCGAAGCGGAATGTGTCGGTAACCCATTTGAGCGGCGGGATGAAACAAAGGGTCAGCCTGGGCTGTGCCATCGTGCATAGTCCGCCGCTGCTGTTTCTGGACGAACCGACCGTCGGTCTCGACCCCGACCTGAGAGCCCATTTCTGGGAGCATTTTACCGCCCTGACACACACGGGCACTACCCTGATAATATCCAGTCATACGATGGATGACGCCGCCCACTGCGAACAGCTTATCTTCCTGCGGGAAGGTAAGATAATTGCGCTGGGAACACCTCAGGAGCTCCGCGCCGCTGCCGGAAAGCCGGATTGCAGCCTGGAAGATGCCTTTTTATACTTCATCAGAAGCCAGGAGGGACAGTCTAATGTTCAGTAATACTTTCACGATTGCCCAACGGGTAATGATTCAACTGATACGAGACCGCCGGACGATAGCTTTAATTTTTATCGTTCCGCTGGTAATTGCCAGCCTTGTCGGGGTGAGTGTTCCTGATAAACGCATGCTGGACTATACCCTGCCGGCGATACTGGCGGTACTGGTCTTGTTTTTCGGCTTTCTACTCACCGGCATCAGCTTTTTAAGGGAAAGGTCGCAGGGCACGATGGAACGCCTGATGGCTTCACCGGTTTCCCGAGCCGATATCACCGCAGGCTATCTCTGCGGATTCCTGCCGTTCGCCCTGATTCAAACCCTGATTATTTTCTTTTATACCGCCTATGTATTCGACGTGAACTTTTACGGCGACCTGTGGCAAATCATCGTTTTCCAGATAATCATCGGTATTCTCGCCGTGTGCCTGGGAATATTTATCTCTACCTTCGCCCGGAATGAATTCCAGATGGTGCAGTTCATACCTCTAATTATCGTACCCCAGATGTTTCTCTGCGGGCTGCTCTGGGACGTTGCCGATATGCCGAATTACCTGCAGTGGTTGGCTAATATCTTACCGTTGACCTACGGCGTAGAGGGCATAAGAGCAATGATGTTACAGGGGCAAAACCTGCTGGATATCTGGAAAGACGTCGTTATACTGGCTGCCTATGCAATAGGATTAATGATATTGGCTTCACTTACATTAAGACGAGGGTCGTCAGCTTAACGGATTAAGACGATAAATCCAACAGAGACTTTTTTATTTGCGGGATACTGTCCAGAGCAGCCAGTTCGCCCTCGAGGACACATTCTCCGGCTCGATAAAATTCCTGCGGCTGGATATGAGCCAGACGGGGATGGATAAGAACGTCGGCATCACAGGTCGTCATTTCTGCGGCCCGATACGTAGCCAGATAAATGGTCTGTATCATCACCTGAAGAATCCCCGGCTCCTTTTTCTCTTTATGCTTCGCCAGATAATCAGCCCGTTCGGGCCTTGTCGGTACGACATCCACCGCAATCACGAAATCCGCACCCATCTGTCTCGCCACGCTGACAGGCACCTGATTCACCAACCCACCGTCCACCAGAAACCGCCCGTCTCTTTTTACGACGGAAAATACCAGCGGAATCGAAATACTGGCTCTTACAGCATCGATGACCGGCCCCTTATCGATAATGATTTCTTCACCGGAATATAAATCGGTAGCCACACAGGCCAGCGGTATCTCCAGCTCCTTAAAACGGATATCCCCGATAAAGTGTTCCAGTAACTTCGTGACCCTTCTGCCGCCCAGCAGGCCGCCTTTGGAAAATATCGGGTCTACCAGTGCCGCTACCCGCTTCCAGTCCAGTGACTGGGCCTGTTTCTTCACCAGGGTAGCATTAGTTTCCCTGGCATATAAGGCACCGACCGCCGAACCGATGCTCGTGCCTGCTATTATGTCAATCGGAATACCCTCGCGTTCCAGCACTTCCAGCACTCCGATGTGAGCCAAACCGCGGGCGAAACCGCCCCCTAAAGCCAGCCCGATTTTCTTTCTTTTTCCGGTCATATTACACCTACTTTAATGAATTCATTTCCCTGCGTCAAGGATAAAACATATTATATATTTCCCGGACTACCCGAACGGCCAGTAATTAACCGTCGCAAAGGCCAGTTCTTTCCATCTCATCCTAGTCTAAAATGGAATAAAGAATTTAGCTTGCCTTAGTCCTTATAATCCATTAAAGTTAAAGGAGTAAAAACGGGAAGGTATTTCTATGAAAGTAATTGAAGTTACTAAAGTCAACAAGTCTTTCCAAAACAATAAGGTTGTCGATAATCTTTCTTTTGAAATCAACCAGGGTGAAATATTCGGCATGATGGGCCCTAACGGCGCCGGAAAAACGACTACCATCAGGATGTTAATGGATATCCTGAAACCGGATACGGGAGAAATCAAACTTTTCGGCCGGCCGATTAATCCCGCCGCAAAGGATAAAATCGGTTACCTGCCCGAAGAAAGAGGCCTTTATAAAAAGCTCACCGTTTCCGAATCGCTGGTGTATTTATCCTCTTTAAAAAGCATGTCGAAACACCGTTCCGAACAGCGGGCGGAAGAACTGTTAAAAAAGGTTAATATGTACGTCCACCGAAATAAAAAGACCGATGAATTGAGCCACGGTATGGGACAGCTCGTCCAATTTGTCGCGACGATATTGCACGACCCCGACCTCATTGTTTTCGATGAACCTTTCGTCGCTCTTGACCCGGTGAATACCCAGTTGCTGAAGGACTTCATCATCGATTTAAAACAGCAGAAAAAGACGATTGTTTTAAGCACTCACATGATGAACCAGGTGGAAGAACTTTGCGATAGAGTTTTGATGATAAATAAAGGACGCATCGTTCTCTATGGGGGGCTGTCCGAGGTAAAGGCAAAATACCGGAATAATTCGGTGTTTCTGGAGGCGGATACGATTCCGGAGGGCTTGCCCGGCGTTACCGGACGTAAAGACCACCCGAAATTTACGGAACTCTTTTTGGATGGCCATACTCCGCCGCAGGAAGTGCTTAAAGCCATAATTGCCAAAGGGGCGAACGTTACCCGTTTCGAAGTCTCCACCCCTTCATTAAACGAGGTATTTATCCAGGTGGTGAAGGAGGGATAAATGAACAAGTCTTTAGCCATACTCAGACATGAATTTACGCGCACGGTAAAAAGCAAATCCTTTATTATACTGACCATTGCCCTGCCGTTACTGGTCGTGCTTGGTCTGGGGGCATATCAAATTATCTCCCGTATCTACACCCCGACAGTCGAGGAAACAAATATCGGGTATATCGACCAAACGGGGATATTCACCGATTACACCGAACAGGGAGCCGTTACGATAATTCGATATGAGGATGAACCGGCAGCCAAAGAGGCTTTAACAGAAAAGGAAATTACGGACTATTTTGTAATACCCTCCGATTATCTGACGACCGGCCTGATTAACCGTTACACTCTTTCCCGCGATATCGAATTATCCGGTACAATTTCCGTCCCGATGAAGAGTTTCCTGCTTTCCAACCTGCTCGATTCCAGCGTCGGTCCCGATATCATCGAACGGGTAAAAAACCCTTATTTCATCAATTCTACGAGGCTTGAAACATCCGGCGAACCGGCACCCGCTCAGGATATCATCAATTCAATGATAGTTCCTTTGCTTTTCGCCATTATCTTTATGGTTTCCATTTTCTTCGCTTCCGGCTTCCTTTTCCAGAGCGTTACCGAAGAAAAAGAAAACCGGATTATCGAAATACTGCTATCATCCGTATCTTCGTGGCAGTTACTGTTAGGCAAAATTCTGGGACTTGGGCTGGCCGGCTTATTACAGGTAGCTGTCTGGCTGACCACAGTAGCCGTTTTTGCGGTTGTTGCCGCCGGTATGATTCCGGCCCTCGCCGCAATTTCCATCCCGGTCAGCCTTATTCTCTGGGCTTTACTTTATTTTATTCTCGGCTATTTACTCTTCGCCGCCGTTTACGCCGGAGTGGGTTCCATCTTCCCTACGGCGAAAGAAGCCCAGAGCTGGTCCACTTTATTCGTGATACCGGCCATTCTGCCTTATTACTTTTTCTACTTCATTACTACCAATCCGGAAAGTGTTTTGTCGCGGGTCTTATCTCTGTTCCCGTTAACCAGTCCGATGACCGTAATGATGCGTTTACCGGCCGGTTCTATCCCCGGTTGGGAACTGGCGCTGAGCCTGGCAATATTGGCCGGCTCGGTCGTGTTCGGTATCTGGCTGGCTTCCCGCATCTTCCGGGTTTTCCTGCTGATGTACGGCAAGAAAGTCTCACCGCGGGATGTCTTTAAGTATTTGAAGAATGCGTAACAGCTTTAAGCTATGAGCTTTGAGTTTTGAATATTGCTATGCTAGACTTGAACAAATGAGCAAAGAGAAATCTCAAAAGCGGACGGTTTACGTCTGCCGGGAATGCGGTAAAGAAAGCCTGAAATGGGTGGGACGCTGCCCTAATTGCCAGGCTTGGAACAGCTTCGGCGAACAGACTGTTACCATAGCGGCGTCTAACTTAAGAGATATCACTTCAGCTGCCGTACCACAGGAACTCTCTCAGGTATCAACGGAAACAGCCGCCCGTTTTCCTATCAGCCTGACCGAGTTCAACCGCGTCCTCGGCGGAGGGGTCGTTCCCGGCTCACTCGTATTAATCAGCGGCGACCCCGGCATCGGCAAATCCACGATGCTTTTACAGGCTGCGGCACTGGTCGCCCGGCAAATCGGCAACGTGGTTTATATCTCCGGTGAAGAAACCGCTCACCAGATAAAACTACGGGCCGACCGGCTCGGTCTGGACGGTAAAAATATTACGCTCCTCTCCGAGACTAATCTCAGTGCTGTTCTGGAACATCTGGAAGAACTCCGTCCGAGTCTGGTAGTCATCGACTCGATTCAAACTGTATATCTGCCCGAAATGGATACTTTACCGGGCAGTATCACGCAGGTCCGTGAATGCACGATGCGGTTGATGCAGTGGGCTAAGCCCGCCGGCATTCCGGTGTTTCTATCGGGACACGTTACCAAAGAAGGGGCGATTGCCGGCCCGCGGGTTCTGGAGCATATCGTCGATGTCGTTTTGTATTTAGAAGGCGAACCGTTCAGTTCCTACCGTCTGTTACGCTGTGTTAAAAACCGGTTCGGTTCGACCAATGAAATCGGCGTTTTCGAGATGAAAGAGGAAGGTCTGGCGGAAATCACCAACCCGTCTCAGATATTCCTTTCGCCCCGTGATGGGGAGACAGTCGGTTCTTCCGTAGTCTGCACTCTGGAAGGCAGCCGTCCGCTGTTGGTGGAAATCCAGGCGCTTACCAATACCACCAGCTTCGGCATGCCCCGCCGGGTCGCTAACGGCGTGGATTTCGGCAGATTACTTTTAATTATTGCTGTTTTATCCCGCCGTGCCGGTTTGAAACTGGGCAATCAGGATATTGTGGTTAATGTTACCGGCGGTCTGAAAATCAACGAACCGGCCGCGGATTTAGGCATTGCACTATCGATTGCTTCCAGTCTTACCGATAAAGAAGTCGACCCGAAATTAGCGGTCATCGGTGAGCTCGGCTTGAGCGGCGAACTGCGGGCGGTTTCTCAACTGGAAAGACGTTTGAGTGAGGTTGCCCGACTGGGCTTCCGGCGGTGTCTCATCCCGAAAACCGGCCTGAAAAATATCAGGACTCCCGATTCTCTGTTATTAATTCCGGCGGGAACGATTAGAGAGGCCATCGTAAAGGGATTAGTCGGACGGAAAGACAACGTAACCGCAGAACCTGACGGAGCCTGACGGTTCCGTTTTTATTGTTCTACCGGAACCCGCAAACCCAGCAGAATGCCCCCCGCAATCAGCAGAAGCACACCGAGTGTCATCATGATCATGCCGCCGATGCGCAGAGCGCCCGGTTCGGGGCGAAACGGCATATGTTCGATGTATTCGCGGACATCGTGGCGGTGTACGATGGTATTGTAGTATTTTTCCTCTTCGTACTTACCCCAAAAATAGAAGATAACACCGAGGATAACAAAGCAACCGCCCATTATGAAAAGTAATAAATATAGCGGCATCGGTGACCTTCTCCTCTTTAACCTCTTGTGGCTAATTATAGACGGTTAAAAAGTATTTTTCAATAGTAATAATTATGACTTCGGTAATAATATAATTTTTTCGGAATAATTGGTGGGTTACGCTTCGCTTCTTCCACCCTATACTACTTTACTAATTGTTACAATAAACAATAAGTCCCACCTATCCCAAAACAGGATAGGCAGGACTTAAGAGTTTTAAGTTTACAGTATTCAGTTATCAGTTTAACTTGAGTATTATTTAACTTCGACGGTGGCGCCGGCGGCTTCAAGTTTAGCTTTGGCAGCGGCGGCGTCGTCTTTGTTAACGTTCTCTTTTACGGGTTTCGGAGCGCCCTCAACCAGGTCTTTGGATTCTTTCAGACCGAGGTTAGTCAGCTCGCGGACAGCTTTAATAACGTTAATCTTGTTAGCACCGATATCTTTAAGGATAACGGTGAATTCCGTCTGCTCTTCGGCAGCGGGAGCGGCAGCAGCAGCACCGGCGGCCGGAGCGGCAGCAACAGCGACGGGAGCGGCAGCGCTAACGCCGAATTCTTTCTCCAGAGCCTTAACCAGATCGGCAACCTCGAGTACGGTCATACCTTTAATCTGAGCGATGATTTCTTCAATATTAGCCATTTGATGTGCCTCCTTCTAATTGTTTCTTTCTTCCGTTTAATACATTGACCAGACCGCTTAATGGAGCATTAAGCTGCCCCATCAGCCTGGCAATAGGTGCCTGTAATTGTCCCAGCAACATCGCCAATAATACTTCTCTGGTCGGCAGAGTGGTAATTACCTGGACGTCTGCGGGAGTGAGCAATTTGTTCCCCAGAAAACCGCCTTTGATGGAAAGTGTAGTCTTGTTCATCCGGATATAATCCGCAAGGGCTACGGCCACATCTCTGGCATCTTTGAACCCGAAAGCAATCGCTGTCGTGTCATTGAGTAAACCATCTATCTGGCTATAACCGGCTTTATCGGCTGCAAATTTGGCTAATGTATTCTTAACAATAGCGAATTTACCACCGGCCGTTCTCATCCTTTTACGAATTTCAAGTAATTCTTCGGTTTTCATACCTTTATAATTGGTCAGTATTCCGACAGTTGAATTCTTAAAGGATTCTTCCAGACTGTCAATAATGACGGCTTTGCCTTCTTTTTTCATTTTTCACCTCCTGCTGCTAAAATAAAAAATCCCTGTGCCGAAATGCACAAGGATTTTAAACGACCTTTTTAAAGTCTTTGTAATCTCCTCGGCAGGCAACAATTAAGCCTGAATCGGCACCCGCTGTCTACGGAATATTTAATTATTAAACGTAAATATTATATTACTACTCGGCAGAAAGTGCAAGAGTAGTCTTGAGGTCTAACGGCACACCGGGTCCCATGGTCGCAGAAACGGTGGCGGTCTCGACATACTGGCCCTTGGCCCCTGACGGTTTGGCTTTCACGATTGCTTCGATTACACCGGTCAGATTTTCCAGCAGAGCCTTCTCTTCAAAGCTGGATTTACCGATAACCAGGTGAATCAAACCGTTACGGTCCAATTTAAACTCGACACGGCCCTTACGTGATTCGCTGATAACACGGGGTAAATCACCGGGCTGTACTACAGTACCGGCCTTAGGATTAGGCATCAAACCTTTACGGCCGAGAATCTTACCAAGCTTGCTGACTTTGCCCATCATATCAGGCGTGGCAATCGTAATGTCAAAATCGAGAAATCCTTCTTCGATTTTCTTAATCAAATCTTCCCCGCCGACAGTATCGGCGCCGGCATCCTGAGCGATTTTCTCCGCCTCGCCCTGAGCGAAGACCAGAACGCGCACTTTCTTGCCCAAGCCGTTCGGCAGACCGGCAACGCCGCGAACCTGCTGAGAGGCGTTACGCGGGTCGAGCCCCATGCGCATATGAAGTTCAACGGTCGCATCGAATTTGGGCAGGGGCATTTTCTTTATCAATGCCAGAGCCTCGGCCGGATTGTATAATTTATTCGCTTCGACTAATTTAGCTGCTTCCTCGTATCTTTTGCTGTGTTCTTTCATTGTATTCCCTTTTATTCTATTTCAATTCCCATACTGCGGGCGGTACCGGCAACGACACGGAAAGCCGCTTCGGGGCTATTGGCATTTAAGTCCTTCATCTTGATACTGGCGATTTCCTGAACTTTCTGTTTGCTTAATTTACCGGCACTGGTATGCCCCGTACTGCCGGAACCTTTCTCAACTGCCAGTGCCTTCTTCAAAAGGTCGGTCGTAGGCGGTGTTTTAGTAACAAAAGTAAATGACCTGTCTTCATATACCGTGATTTCCACCGGGATAATCGAGCCGGCCTGAGAGGCTGTCTTTTCATTATAGTCTTTACAGAAAGCCATGATGTTAATGCCATGCTGGCCGAGTGCCGGACCAACCGGGGGTGCCGGATTAGCTTTACCGGCCGGTATCTGAAGTTTGATTACTGCTTTAATTTTCTTTGCCATTGGTAACTCCTAATAACTAGCTCAAAGCTCACAGCTTAAAGCTCAAAACTCTAATTACAGCTTCTCCACCTGTAAGAAATCCAGCTCCACCGGTGTCTCACGGCCGAACAGTGATAGCAGAACTTTAACCTTACCTTTATCCGTATTCACTTCTTCTACCGCGCCGACAAAGTCGGTGAATGGACCGTCGATAACGCGTACGCCCTGTCCTTTACGGAAGCCGACCTTAACTACCGGAGTCTTGGTCTCCATCTGTTTTAAGATGCGGCTTACTTCGTCCTTCTGTAACGGTACGGGTGTCGTACCGCTGCTGACAAAACCGGTTACGCCGGCCGTATTGCGCACCAAACCCCAGCTCTGGTCGTCCATTTTCATTCTAACCAGAATATAGCCGGGTAAAATCTTCTTGGTGACGTTCTTCTTCTGTCCGCCGCGGACTTCGACTTCCTCTTCAGTAGGAATGACTATTTCGTAAATCGCGTTTCCGGAATCGGAAAACTTAACACGCTGTTCGATATTCCTTTTTACCCGCTCTTCATAACCGGAGTAAGTGTGGATAACGTACCACTTCCCCTCTATTTCCGAAGTCATCGTCTATCCACCTATAAATACCTTCTCGGCAAGGTTCACAAAACCGAAGTCAAAAGCACCGAGTATAAGACCGACGACTATGGAAAGTAAAATAACCAGCCCGGTCAGGTAAAAAGCTTCCCGACGTGATAGCCAGACGACCTTCTTAAGCTCGCTCCAGACTTCCCGAAACAGCTTAAACCTGGAACCGCGCTGCTTGGCGGTAGTTGTAGAATTTACCATCGTATTACTCCGGCTGCGGAACGCAGCTCTACTTTACCTCCCGGTGCAATGTTTGTTTACGGCAACGGGGACAGAACTTCTTCAATTCCAGACGCTGCGTGTCATTCTTTCTATTCTTGACCGTATTATAGTTACGTTCCTTGCATTCACCGCAAGCAAGATCTATCAAAATTCTATTTTCAGTTTTTGCCATGTTACTCGATAATCTTAGAAACGGAACCGGCGCCTACCGTTCTACCTCCTTCACGAATTGCAAACCGTAAGCCTACTTCGATAGCGACGGGGTAGATGAGTTTAATTTTCATTACGGTGTTATCGCCGGGCATAACCATCTCAACACCCTGCTGTAACTCGATGTTACCGGTAACATCAGTTGTCCGAATGTAGAACTGCGGTTTATAACCATTGAAGAACGGTGTGTGACGGCCGCCTTCTTCCTTCTTAAGTACGTAAACCTGGGCTTCAAAATAAGTATGCGGTTTGATGGAACCGGGGGCTGCCAATACCATACCGCGTTCGATATCTTCACGTTCGACGCCGCGTAACAGCAGACCTACCGCATCGCCGGCTTCAGCTTCATTCAAAGTCTTGTGGAACATTTCGCAGCTGGTAACGACGACTTTCTTTGCCTGATGATGCAGACCGATAAGTTCAACCTCATCACCGGATCTGACAACGCCTCTCTCGACACGACCGGTCGGCACAGTACCGCGGCCTTTGATGCTGAAGACGTCTTCAACAGACATCAGGAACGGCTGATCCTTCGGACGTTTCGGGGTAGGAATAAAATCATCAACGGCATCCATCAGCTTCAAAATCGCGCCGCACCACTGGCATTCTTTCTTACCACAACCGCATTCCATCGCTTTAACGGCACTGACCCTGACGATAGGAGTCGTATCACCGGGGAATCTCTGGTTATTAAGTACTTCGCGAAGCTCCATCTCGACGAGCTCAAGCAGTTCCTGATCTTCCATTAAGTCGCATTTGTTTAAAGCGACAACGATGGCGGGAACTTCAACCTGGCGGGCTAACAAAACATGCTCTCTTGTCTGAGGCATAGGTCCGTCAGGAGCACTCACTACCAGAATGGCACCGTCCATCTGGGCAGCACCGGTAATCATATTTTTAATATAATCGGCATGTCCGGGACAGTCGATGTGGGCATAATGCCGTTTGGCTGTCTCATATTCAACGTGAGCAATAGCGATAGTCATACCGCGGGCTTTCTCTTCCGGAGCGTTATCAATCTGGTCGAACGCATGGTATTCCGCCAAACCCTGCTTTGACAGGACCATCGTGATAGCCGCTGTCAGGGTTGTTTTGCCGTGGTCAACATGACCGATGGTACCCACGTTTACATGCGGTTTGGTTCTCTCGAAGATTTTCTTAGCCATTTAAATTAATTCCTCCCCTTTATAAGCCCACAATCAGATTCGAACTGATGACCCCATTCTTACCAAGAATGTGCTCTACCAACTGAGCTATGTGGGCATAGTTTTGCGAAGTTCATTCTACGTTAAAATACGGCAAAAGTCAAACTAGCGGACTCTTAAAACCAAGCTAGTTCGCTTTTCGAACTGGAGAGGACAGGGTTCGAACCTGTGTAGCCCTTAGGGCGGCAGTTTTACAGACTGCTCCGATTAACCACTCCGGCACCTCTCCCCAAAGCCGATATCAGCCCGAGAGAGGAATCGAACCCCCAACCTAGCGATTACAAATCGCTTGCGCTACCGTTGCGCTACTCGGGCGCTAACGCACCCGGCTTCCAGTTAAGCCATGTTTAATTATATGAAAGGCCGCATCGTTAAGTCAAGCTGATTACTCTCTATTTACGAGTTTATTTTAGCTCCGGTTTCGGCCTGTCTTCAGGCACGTTTTGGATTCGTTTTTCTTGACAATGACGGTTTAGATTGTTAGACTGATGTTGGCCGCAAAGCTTTTAATTTTTATTCGAGGGACTTTCTTGGAAAAACAGACTAACTCCAGCAGCCAATCCCGAAATTCCGCATCCAAGGGACTGGTTCAGATATATACCGGGGACGGGAAAGGCAAAACAACTTCCGCTGTCGGCAATATCATCAGAGCTCTCAGTCATAATTTTAAAGTATACGTTGCTGTTTTTCTAAAAAGCCAATCCCGTGAAGGCGAGTGGAGCTACCTGGCCGGTTTGCCGAACGTAACTATCGAGCGTTTCGGCTCGGATAACTTCTGTTACCCGAATAATATTCAACCGGATGATAGAAAACAGGCTGCCGACGCTCTTAATGCCGCCCATGAAGCAATTATGCACGGCAATTACGACCTCGCGGTACTGGATGAAGTTAATGTAGCCGCCGCGATGAAATTAATCGATATAAATGACGTCATCAAGCTTATCGAACAAAAGCCGGAGCGTCTTAATCTGATTTTAACCGGGCGTAATGCGGACCCGGAAATCGTAAAACGGGCCGACCTGGTCACGGAAATGCTCAAAATCAAACATCATTTCGATGCCGGAGTTCCTGCACAGCAGGGAATCGAATTTTAATAAATATTAATTAATAGAAGGGGAAGGTTAATGAAGCTAACATTGAGCGTAATCAAAGCGGACATCGGAGGTTATGTAGGCCATTCCGAGTCCCATCCCGAAGTTTTAGCTCAGGCTGATTCATGTCTGGCTAAAGTAAAGAAATCCGGGATGTTAATCGACTACTGTATCACCAAGTGCGGCGATGACGTTCAGTTGATTATGACCCACGAGTGCGGCGAGGATAATGAGAAAATCCACCACATGGCCTGGGATACTTTTGTAAGTTGTACGCAGGTAGCCAAAAAATTAAAGCTTTACGGCGCGGGACAGGATTTACTGTCCGATGCGTTCTCCGGGAATGTGAAAGGTATGGGCCCCGGCGTGGCGGAAATGGAATTCGAGGAAAGAGAAGCCGAACCGGTCGTCATTTTTATGGCGGATAAAACATCCTCAGGTTCCTGGAATATGCCGTTATATAAGATGTTTGCCGACCCGTTCAACACCATCGGTCTCGTTATCGCCCCGACGATGCATAACGGTTATATTTTTGAAGTGCACGATGTTAAAGAACATAAAAAAATCAATTTCAACACTCCGGAAGAGATTTACGATTTACTTGTATTCATCGGAGCCCCGTCTCGTTTCACTATAAAATCCATTTATCATAAAGATACCAAAGAAATCGCTGCCACATCTTCCACACAGAAGTTGTCGCTATTGGCCGGCAGATATGTCGGGAAAGACGACCCGGTTTGCATCGTCCGCTGTCAGGGGAGATTCCCGGCCGTCGGTGAAGTGCTCGAACCGTTCGCCTCTCCTATATTGGTGGAAGGCTGGATGCGCGGCTCGCATATGGGCCCCTTAATGCCGGTATCCGTGAAAGACAGCACTCCCAGCCGCTTTGACGGCCCCCCGAGAGTTATCGCTCTGGGCTTCCAATTAGCTAACGGTAAGCTGGTCGGCCCGCGGGATATGTTCGATGACAAGGCCTTTAATCTGGCCCGACATCAGGCTAATGAAATGGCGGATATGATGCGCCGCCACGGGCCTTTCGAACCGCACCGTCTGCCTCTGGATGAAATGGAATATACCACGATGCCCGAGGTGATGAAAAAACTGGGCAAGCGTTTCCAAAAAATTGATTAGTCATTCAAACCGAATACTTCTGGCTACTAATAATAAAGGGAAGGTCCGCGAATACCGGAGCCTGTTAAGTAATCTGCCGCTCGAGATGGTAACTCCGGCGGAAATCGGTATTACCACGGAAGTCGAAGAGACCGGAAAGACGCTGGAGGAAAACGCTTGCCTGAAAGCCGTTTCGCTGGCTGAAGAAAGCGGCCTTCTGTCTCTGGC
>CAZJQF010000003.1:11874-46468 GCA_964547925.1 uncultured Dehalococcoidales bacterium | reverse complement strand
AGAATATCCTGCTATTCGTCTTTTCCCACTCTGCCCGATATCAACTGGTTTACCGCCGCAACCGCTGCAAAGGCAGCTACTTTCTTCTTATCGTCGAAGATGGCTGTCAGACGTTCCTCCAACGGCTTCTCTCTATCGATGATAGCTTTCATATCATCGAGGAGCGTTGTCTCCTGTTCAATAAAGTGGGTACTCAACTCGCCTTTAACATAACGCGGGTTCTCCATAACCGCTTTGTGGAACGGTATGTTAGTAGTTACTCCGGATATAATATACTCGTAAAGTGCACGTTTCATCCTGGCAATAGCTTCATTCCGGTCGCGACCCAAAACAATCAGTTTCGATATCATCGGGTCATATATGGGAGGGATGGTATAGCGGGTATACACGCCGCTGTCCACCCTGATACCAACGCCACCGGGCGAGCGGTAGCCCTTAAGCTTGCCCGGACAAGGAGCGAAGTTATTTAACGGGTCTTCCGCATTAATCCGGCACTCTATAGCCCAACCCCGCGGTTTTACGTCCTCCTGCTTAATGCTCAAAGGCATTCCCATCGCCACGTTTATCTGCTCTTTAACAATATCGATACCCGTTACCATCTCGGTAACCGGATGTTCCACCTGTACACGCGTATTCGCTTCTAAGAAATAGTAATTACCTTCGGAATACAGGAATTCCATTGTGCCGGCACCCTCATATTTTACCCATTTACCGGCCTTCACTGCCGATATGCCCATTTCCTTTCGCAGGGCCGGCGTCAGAACCGGTGAAGGCGATTCCTCGATGAGCTTCTGATGTCTCCTCTGTATAGAGCATTCGCGCTCTCCTAAATGGATGACGTTACCGTGCGAATCTCCAAGTATCTGGAATTCGATATGTCGGGGATGGGCGAGATATTTTTCAATATAGACATCCGCCAGCCCGAATGTTGAACGTGCGATATTCTGGGAAGATTCGATAGCGTTTTTTAATTCATCCTCGTTATTTACGATAGTCATGCCGATGCCGCCGCCACCCCCGGCCGGTTTACAAATAACCGGATAACCTACTTCTCGGGCAATATCACGGGCCCTTTTAAAGTCCGTGACACATTCTTCCGTCCCCGGTACGACGGGTACGCCGGCTTTCCTCATTTCCACACGGGCCGCTATTTTGTTTCCCATCAATTCCAGCACACGGCTGGAAGGTCCGATAAACTTAATTCCATTCTTTTCACAGGCGTATGCGAAATTGGGATTTTCCGCCAGAAAACCGTACCCGGGATGAATAGCCTCCGCTCCGGCTTCTTTAGCCGCTTTTATGATTTTTTCTATATTTAAATAGCTTTCTACTGCTGGTGCTGCTCCAATAGCATAAGCTTCATCCGCATATTTGGCGAAGAGAGCATCTTTGTCTGCATCAGAGTATACCGCCACGCTCTTTATGCCGAGTTCCCGGCAGGCACGCATTACCCTTATGGCTATTTCACTGCGGTTAGCAACAAGTATTTTCTTAAACATTTCAGGCCTCTACTCAAAATCGATAAAAGCGTTTTTACCCGTTCGGATCCACCACCATCAACACGTCACCGGAGTCCACTACCTCACCCTGGAACGTCATTATTTCTTTAACGACACCCGCGTGCGGCGTGACGATGTTGTTCTGCATCTTCATCGCTTCGATAACCAGCACTACGTCGCCCGCTTTTACCCTGTCCCCCGTTTTCACTTTTACGTTCAATATCATTCCCTGCATCGAAGCGGTAATCGCCCCGGCAGGTTTTTCTTTAGCCTTCTTAACCTTTTCAACATCAAACGTTTTACCCATGATGGAGGAAATCTTAACGTTAAAGACCTCGCCATCTACATCAACCGCAAATTCCATCGGCATATCCGTGGGTGCAACGGCATCCGGCTTAGCTGCAACATCCGCCGCAGTCAGCAATTTTTCCTCTTTAAGCTCACCGCGGAGGAACTTAACCGCTACCTGCGGGTAAAGGGCGTAGGTAAGAAGATCCTCCTCCCGGTGAATAACTCCCAGTTTATGTGCCTCGTCCTTGAGTTTTTCTAACTCAGGTGCGATAAAATCTGCCGGACGGGCGGTTATCGGCTTCTCATCACCGATTACTTGCTTTCTTATTTCTTCGTTCACTTCACCGGGCGGCTGTCCGTATTTCCCAAGTAAGTAGTTCCGTACTTCTTCGGTTACCTGCTTGTATCGTTCACCAGCAAGAACATTCAATACCGCTTGTATGCCCACAATCTGGCTGGTGGGGGTTACCAGCGGCGGATAACCAAGGTCGGCGCGGACACGGGGTACTTCTTCCAGCGCTTTGGTAAATTTGTCGAGAGCATTCTGCTGCCTAAGTTGACTCACAAGATTAGAGAGCATCCCGCCGGGTATCTGGTGCAAAAGGACATTGACGTTCGGACGTGTGGTTTCCGCAGTAAAAAGCATACGGTAATTAGCGGATAGTTTAGCGAAATACTCTCCAATTTCATAAAGCAGTTCCAGATCAAAACCCGTATCATACGGCGTATCTTTCAACATTGCCGCAATACTTTCCGTAGGCGGTTGCGAAGTACCCCAACCGAAAGCGGAAAAAGCAGTATCCAGAATGTCTACCCCGGCAAGAGCGGCGGCATAATAGCTGGAAGGAGCCATACCGCTGGAGCAGTGTGAATGTAAATTCAAAGGAATTTTAATTTTTTTCTTAATTGTTTTTACCAGGTCAACTGCGGCCGTTGGAGAAATGAGCCCGGCCATATCTTTCACACATATCGAGTCGCAGCCGAGACCTTCCAGTTCTTTAGCCATGTCCGCAAATTTTTCGTTGGAGTGCACCGGGCTGGTAGTATAGCTGATAGTTCCCTGCACATGGGCTTTATTGTCTTTAGCGACTTCTATGGCAAGTTTCATATTCCTGATGTCATTTAAAGCGTCAAATATGCGGAATACATCTACCCCGTTTTTCACTGATAGACGGATGAATTCCTTGAGGACATCATCAGCATAATGACGATAGCCAACAAGGTTTTGACCTCGTAAAAGCATCTGGAGACGCGTGTTTTTAACTTTTTCGCGTATACTTTTAAGACGGTCCCAGGGATCTTCATTTAGGAACCGGATACATGTATCAAAGGTGGCGCCGCCCCAGACCTCTAGAGAGAAGAACCCGACCTTGTCAAGCTCAGCAGCGATAGGAAGCATATCCCTCGTACGCATCCTGGTGGCAATGAGTGACTGGTGTGCGTCCCGCAATGTTGTGTCGGTAATTAAAATGCCCATCTGATTCTAACTCTACCTTCCTATTCCCAAACTAACTGCCGTGCCGAAACTCTGCTAATTGAATATTGGATGCTTGAAATAATTAGCCTCCATATTAGTATAGATTATTCGAGGGTTTGACGTCACCTTATTATCGTGTTAATATAGGAACTGCAATACATGAATCTCTGTTCGTTATTATACTTCGAAGAATCGAATTTTGTCAAAGTTTTGGGAGGTCTAATTGGAAAAGGGGCACTGGACTTTTCTTTCAAACCACGGCAGGGTTATTGAATATATCTCAAAGGATCCTCATAGCACTATTGAAGTAATATCCAAAAATGTAGGTCTGACCCAGCGAGGCGTTCAAAAAATAATCTCGGAACTGGAAGAGGCCGGCTACGTCGCACGTAATAGAGAAGGCCGCAAAAACCGTTATATCGTCCATACTGAATTACCTATGCGTCACAAATTGGAATGTGAACATGCAGTCGGCGAGTTGCTGCAAGCACTGGGCTGTGATACTAAGATATTAATGCGGTAAATGAATAACCGAAGACTAAGTTTACATTAACAATAATTAATATTATTTTAACGATGATTCCTCTGGTTTATCGCCTTATATAATCACTCACCTATGACACTCAGGTTGATACCTTGCAGTTGTGCAAATGCGATGATTTCGTTTAGCATATCTTGCGGCGGATATCCGAAAACTATACCGCTTTGGTTTGCTTCTTCCGCACGTAACTCGGGCAACCAGCATACTTCTTCTCCCGCGGGTATTTTACTTAACGCAATCTTCAATTGAACGTCTCCGCTTAAGTGGATGTTTTCCCATCCGGCCTCGGAAATATAATCCGGTTCGCTGATTATTTCACTTATAAATTTATTGCGGTTTGTGCCGGTTATCAGCGTAAAATGCCATTCCCCCCTGTCTGTCCAGGAATAAAGCTCATAACCCTTGAACGAACGTGGCAGCTTCGTTACCGTAAATATCGTCAGCTTATCTATTAATTTACCGTCTTTTTCTAGCGATTGTAAGACCTCGGGATTACTCCGCGGGTCCTCTCCACCGTAAAAGGAAGCGGAGGGATAACCCGTTTCAAGGGTAATAATATACGGTTCCTGTAATTTCATCGGCTGCCAGATAGTAATACCGTCGAAGGACATCGAAGATACCGGCGTCCAAAACGCCCCCCAGTAAACCGGCTGTTTATCCACACAGACTAAAAACGACTTTCCCCGAACCGGGACTTCAAGCTGCGTAAGCCGTTCGAAAGCGGCTGCCGTTAACCTTATTTCATGAGTCTGAGCATTATATACTTCGATATCAGCGGAAGAGATTATCGGCTCGTCCATTAATGCAACATGACTCATAATCTCCATTTGAGCCGGCGGGATATCGTTCTTCGTGAGATAAACCGCAAATCCTTCGGAGGTGTTTTTCGAACATCCGGGCAGGATTAACAGTAACGAGGACACGATAATTAATGCAATAGAGATAACGATGTGGGATTTATTTACGGCCATTTTAAGCTCCTGCACTGAAGTGTTATTTATTAATTTATACGCTGATTATTGTAAGGGTATTACATCTCTGTTATCATTAAAACCAATTATGAATACGAACATCATTTCTGAAATCCGGGATGAACTGACACGAAATATCGACGAAAAAACCAGAGACGGCACCCGGCGTTATTTTAAAGAAGCCGTTAAAGTATATGGTGTGAAGACGTATCTGGTTAGCGAAATAGCCCGGAAATATTATTATCAGATTAGACAGTTATCAAAAGCCGATATATTTAATCTTTGCGAAGAATTACTTAAATCCGATTACAGCGAAGAAGCTTATATTGCCTTCGAGTGGTCGTATTATTTACGAAAACAATATAAACCGGCCGATTTAACCGTCTTTGAAACCTGGCTGAATAAATATGTTAACACCTGGGCCAAGTGCGATACCTTGTGCAACCATACCGTCGGGGCATTTATTGAACTGTATCCGGAATATATGTCCACGCTTAAACAGTGGGCGAAATCGGATAATATGTGGCTGCGGCGGGCGGCTGCAGTATCTTTAATCTTACCGGCCCGAGACGGCAAGTTCCTCAACGACGTTTTTGAGATAGCCGATATTCTCCTCCACGATAAGGAGGATTTGGTGCAAAAGGGTTATGGTTGGATGCTTAAAGAAGGCAGCCGTAAGCATGAATCGGAAATATTCGCTTACGTCATGAAAAATAAAGCCACGATGCCCCGGACCGCTCTCCGCTACGCCATAGAAAAAATGCCTGACGTTTTAAGGCGTCAGGCAATGGCTAAATAAAGTATTTCGCGACTATTTCGCTGCCATTTTCTTCGCCCATGCAGCCGCCCGTTCAATCTCTTTTTCGGTTAAAGGTCCCTGTCCGCCTTTAACGAAAAATCCTTCCGGGGAGCCTTTAATTATCGCCCCCCTCTTTTTAACCGCATCGGCGATTTTTCCGGCGGCATAACCGAAAATAGCGACCAATTTATTCGTTACTCTGGTATCGAAGGCGATAACATTAACATCTTTAAGACCGTTCTCCGGAATGCTATTGAGAAATTCTTGAAACGGTTTGGTCGGACGGCCGGCTTGAGTCGGCCCCCCGATGAAAACCAGGTCGCCGGCGGCGATATCGGACAGCTTTACATTGGTAAAGCGGAGCAATTTGGTGCTCTCGCCCAACGCAAAACTGATGGATTGCGCGATTTTCTCCGTATTACCGTATACCGAGTCGTAGATAACAAATGTATTCAAAATACACCTCCGAAATATATTATACTGATAACCGGCGAATAGAGTGTAATCCTTATACCCTGCTTTGTCAATTTTATTGCATTATTTTCATCCGTATTTATATAATGCATTGACACTATCAAAAGATCGGATGGTAACTTGAAAACATTAAAATATATTTACCGCATATCTCCTTTTGTAGCCGTTGCTTTAATGCTGAGCTTCCTCGGTTGGCTTTTAAGTTTACACGGAACCGGAGGTATGCTGCATATCGATTCCTTTTTCCGTCTTGGTCTGGCAATCATATTGTTTGCTGTCGTCTTTTTAGCCGGACTCGCTGTCTGGCAAATATTTTTAGACCGTAAACCGAAACACCGGTTAGAAATCTGGTTCATCGCTCCGATATTATTGCTTACAGTTATCGAAATAGTTCTACCTGTAGCCGGATTTATCTACCTGAACAGTCCGGTATCATCCCGTATCGAAAACCGAATCGACTTCAGTAATTTAAAACCGGAAGCAAACAACACATTACATTTCGCTGTTTTCTCAGACGCTCATTTCGGTGCTGCGGACGGCCGGCCTGACCTTTCGGCTCAAATGCTCGAGGCCATCGCCAACCCTGATAACGGTTTCGATTGTGTTTTTTCGGCTGGCGACCTTGTCGAATTGGGTTTTTCCGATTCGCAATGGCAGACGGCTTTTAATTATCTTGAACCTGTAATATCAAATATCCCCACCGCTTTCATACCGGGAAACCATGATACTCTCTTTACCGGCCTGGAAAAATACAACTATTACTGTAATGACTCCGGTTCTCAATTATGGCACCGCTACGATATCGGGAATATCCATTTTCTCTGTCTGGATGTCGAATGGAGTGCGGAAACATTCACTGCAGAACAGGCTGCCTGGCTGGAGAACCAGCTTAAATCGATACCCCCTGATGATTGGAAAATCGTCGTCGGGCACGGCCATTACTACGCTTCAGGTTCCGTCGTAAACGGCTGGGGATGGTATGATAACCCGGAAACCATCCGGGCAGTTACCCCGTTATTCGAAAAATACGGCGTTGATATGGTGTTTTCCGGCCACGTTCACCAGCTTGAATTATTGGAGCACGCCGGCGTAACCTATATTATTACCGGAGGTTTTGGAGGGCAACTGGAACCGAACTACACTTATAAGTCCCCGGATAGCTTCTGGTATAACGGCGGGCAACACGGCTTTACGGATATCACCATCAATGGTGATACCGCCGATATCGTCTTTAGAGATCCGGATTACAATATCATGCATCGGTACACATTAGATAAATAAGTGAATTCCCGGTTTTACTTAGGTAGATTTACGTATAGTTACCTGCCGTGTCTTTATATTATTATTTATCTAATTTGAGATAATCGGAAGGTATTTATATTGAGCGGTATACCAATCGGAAAAGCATTCGGTATTCCACTGAAGTTACACTGGTCGTGGTTTATTATTTTCCTTCTTGTTACCGGGGCGTTAGCCGGCAGCTATTTTCCGGCGACATATCCGAACTGGACGGTGTTGTCGAACATTTTCGCCGGCGTGATAACCAGCCTGCTGTTTTTCATCTCCGTAATGGCTCATGAACTTATGCATAGCATCGTTGCTATCCGGGAAGGCATGCATATCTCCGGAATAACTCTTTTTATACTCGGCGGGGTCTCTGAAATGACTGAGGAACCTAAGACCGCCAGAGATGAGTTCTGGATGGCGATTGCCGGACCGGGCACCAGTATCTTAATCGGGGGCCTACTATTGTTGGTTTTCGTAGGTCTGGGCGGAACTTTAACCTGGTCGTCTCTTATCGGAACCGGCAGCACCATTCCCGCTTCAAAACCTTTCCTATCTCAGTTTATCGGGGCCATCGTATTATGGCTGGGTTATATTAACTTAGCCCTGGGAGTTTTTAATCTGATTCCCGGTTATCCGCTCGACGGCGGCAGGGTATTACGAGCCCTTATCTGGTGGGGTAGCGGCAAACTACAAAGGGCAACCCGAATCGCTGCCACAATCGGACGGATTATCGGTTACCTGTTCATTTTTGGCGGTATTTTCCTGCTTTTTACCGCTAATTTTATTAACGGTATCTGGTTCATTTTAATCGGCTGGTTCCTTGAAAGTGCCGCCTCAAGCAGTTACCGGCAAATGGTTATTAACGATATGCTGAAAGGGCATGCCGCCAGAGAAATTATGTCTGCTGAATGTTTCATCATTCCCCCAGGACTTTCGATAGATATTCTAGTGAACGAAAATATCATGACCTCAGGCCGGCGCTGTTTTACAGTGGTTTCCGACGGCCGCGTCGAGGGAATGATAACACTGCGGGATATTCAAAAGGTGCCCCGCCAGGAATGGGCTAACACACCGGTCCGCGGTGCTATGACTCCCTTAAACCAGTTAAAAGCGGTAAAACCGGATGAAGACCTGAATACCGTGATGAATATCTTATCTCAGAGTAACGTTAATCAGGTACCCGTTATCGAAAATGGTAATGTCATTGGCATGATAACCCGGGAAAATATCATCAACTTTTTAAACGTCCGGGCTCAATTAGGCAAACAGCGTTAACCGGTGTAATTAGCAATATGACACTAAGTCGGTTACAATAATAAAAAAGATAGCTGATTCTTATACCAGATGTTAAAGAGAATATTTTACGCGCCGGTTTTTTGGGGCTGCCTGTTACTTATCCTGGCTCAGGTAATAACATTCGTTATCGTGCCTCATGAAAAATCTTATGTCGAAGTAAACCAATTTCCTTCCCCGCAGGCAGGTCTGCATATTCCGATTATCTACTTTTTCGCCGCAGTCGTCGTTCTCGGGCTCGTCTTATTTTTAATTCCGGTTTCAAAGCTGCGTCTGATTCTAACTTTTTTATTTACTTTTATATATGTCTGGGGACTGTTCATTTTGTTCAGCCTCTTCTTCCCGGTATATGTTTCCTTACCGGTCAGTATAATCATCGGGATTACCTGGTTTTTTATTCCGAAAGTCTGGTTGCAAAACATCTTGCTCCTGTTATCGTTGGTGAGTGTCGGCCTGGTATTCGGTTATATATTAGCCCCATGGGCAGCTTTACTGTTCCTTATAATAATTGCTGTCTATGATTTCGTCTCTGTAAAGCTCGGGTATATGATGTGGATGGCCCAGAAACTATCCGAATCGGATGTCTTACCTGCTTTCGTAATCCCGGGGAATCTACGCAATTGGAATCTTAATCTAAAAAAAGCCGGATTCAAGAAGTTATTCGAGGCTACAGGGGTGAAAGAATATTCGATTCTCGGCGGCGGCGATATCGGATTTCCGTTATTGGTTACCGTTTCGGTTTTCTTTATCTACGGATTCACCGCCGCTATTATAATATCCATTTTTTCGATAATCGGCTTAATCGGAGCTTATATCGCTCAGGCCTTTCTATTCAAGGGCAAGCCTACTCCGGCCTTACCGACAATTGCTCTGGCCTGTATAATCGGCTTTCTTATAGTCCGCTTTGTTTTATGACCGGAAATGGTTATTTTATATACCCGTGAAGGAAATCCAGAGCCCATTGAATTTCCTCGTCGCCGGTCTGCGTCAGTTCATAATCAGGAACGATTCCTTTACCCTCTATTAAATTTCCGTTTGGGGTTGCCCACCGTCCGATAGTCAGGTATACCGAGGACCCGTCTTCCAGCGGAATAGTAATATTGTAGCTGCCTTTACCGTAGGTCGTAACCCCGGCAATGGTTGCTCTCTCATAATCCTGTAAAGCCCCGGCCAGTACTTCACTGCCGCTGGCGCTATACTCATTCACCAGAACCACCATCGGCAGGTCAGTAAATATACCGTTGGGATTAACCGCATCCGACGTCTGATTACCCTGGTTATCTATCATCGTTATAACAATGCCTTTTTCGATAAAATGGCTGGCAACATCGACAACTGTAGTTACTATACCCCCCGGATTATTACGCAAATCCAGTATTATCCCTTTAGTTAAAACCATATCGATTTCGCTCAACACATTATTCAATTCTTCGTTGGTGTCTTCTCTGAATTCGATGATACGAATGTATGCAATATCGCCCTTCATTTCCCATTTTACAGAAGGCATGTTAATTACAGCTCTGGTAACCGCAATTTCCAAGGGTTCCGATTCGCCTTCCCGCTGTATCGTCAGCGTAACTTGAGTCCCGGCAGTACCCCGTATTTTCAAAACAAGTTCGGTAATATTCAATCCGTAGGTAGTTCCCCCATCTACACCAATAATAATATCTCCCGGTCTTAAACCGGCATTAGCTGCGGGAGACCCTTCGATCGGAGTTACGATAATCGGCCAGTTATCCTCGTTCATATTTACCGTAGCCCCGATACCTTCAAAATTGCCGCTGATGTTTGTCTGGAATAACTTGGTGGTATCCGGATCCATATACGCCGAATGAGGGTCATCTAGTGCCTCGACTATACCCCTTACCGCTCCCTGGCTGAGCTCCGTCCCATCCAGTTTTCCCGGTTCGACATAATACTGATAGATAGAATTCCAGGCCTGGTTTATCAAACCGTAATCAGGTTTTTCAGTTGGATTCTTAGTTCCAAACCCTAACAAACATCCGCTCACAAATGAGACAGATATAACAGCTAAAGCTAAAAACACTAACAACGTGTACTTATATCGATTTTTCATCACGGTTAACTCCAATTAAAATATCTATCAACTATTAAATATTATTATTCAAAATTTTAACTTATTTTGTCTCCGTAATCCAAAATTACCACGATACGGAACGATTATTAAGAAAATATTTTCTTTAACCTATTGTATTTATGTTAAGGATGGTGTATTATTCCATAAAATATAATTATTATTTGTTGTTTATTATTCAATTACATTAATGATTTACTACGGATATAAATTTGAACGAATGGGGAGGGACGAATAAGATGGATTCATACGTTGAAAACAATCGTGACGGCCTTTTTGCTTTTATGCCCCGTTCCGCACTCTGTTTTGATTTCCTGCAAGGTGATAGGAGGCTCCGGAAGACCGCTTGGCTGGTGCCTCATGTGATTAAACATAAAGATGATACCGAACTGATCTCATGGCGGTGTAACTGGGGTAATATCTGTGAATCGGATTGTATTTACGCGATGGCAAAAGACAGGGCACATCTATACCAGACTCCCGAACACGTATAACCACCGAAACATTACTTAACATAACCATATCAATCAAACCATTGGCGGTTCATCTCCGCCTCATGTTGTTTTAACCAATTTCTATGTATGCGGTATGCCGGGGCATAAGTTTCAACCAACTTCCAGAATAATTTTGAGTGGTCCATTCGCTTCAAATGGCATAATTCGTGGATTACAACATAATCGATTACCGTTTCCGGCGCCATTATCAATTTCCAATTAAAGCTCAGGTTGCCGGAACGGGAACAACTTCCCCACCTGGTTTTAACCGCTTTAATCGCTAGATTATTATAACTGACCCCGATTAACTTACCGAAGTAGTCGACTTTTTCCTTTACCACCCGGTCGGCTTCCTGTAAATACCAATTTTTTAATACTTTCAGGATATTTTTTCCGTCAGGGGAACTCACTATAATTTCATCGTTGGTTAAGTTTACCATCGCATACTCTTGTTTCCCACGCAATTCGTTCAGCCTCAGTGTCTTACCTATGTAGCTGACAGTGTCCGGTTTCCCGTTATCCGTTATGGTTTTATATACCTGAACGTCTCTTAGCTTTCTTAATATCCAGTCTCGTTTTAAGGAAATGAATTTCTCTACTACGGCAATATCGTACCGCCGCGGTACGACAACACTTAAACCTGTATTGTAATTAATTTCCAGGCGCATGCGTCTGGCCCGAAGACTTTTCTTAAGTCTGTATTGCACCTTAGAGCCGTCTAACGAAATTTCATAAAGACCGATTAAGCTGGCTTTATTCATAGGTGATATTATCTCGATGCGCATGCTTTATTTGATTTAACGGCTGATTTGCCGTAAGATTATAATAGAAATATGAATTCAACTTGCTTTCATCTTATCAAAAAACGATGAACCTATCCAATCTAGAGCCGTGTTAAGTTCTCAGCTTTAGCGGCCCTCGTATTCTCATATCGATTATTCTCTGCTTATTTTTTCTGAATTTTTGATTTCCAGGACGGTTACTCATGAGTGAAAATATTAATAACAACATGCCTTTCGCTGCCGGTGTAAATTACCGGAATGATATACGTAACGTAGCCATTATTGCTCACGTCGACCACGGTAAAACAACTCTGGTTGACGCCATGTTAAAACAAAGCAAAACATTCCGGGATAATCAGGTTGTCGCTGATTGTGTTATGGATAGCAATGACCTCGAACGCGAACGAGGAATCACTATCCTTGCCAAAAATACCGCCATAATGTACCGCGGCGTGAAAATTAATATTATCGATACCCCCGGTCATGCCGACTTCGGCGGTGAAGTGGAACGCGTCATCAATATGGCAGACGGTTGTATTTTACTTGTCGATTCTGTTGAGGGCACGATGCCCCAGACCCGTTTTGTTTTGCAGCAGGCTCTGGAAAAAGGGCTTAAACCTATTGTCGTTATTAATAAGATCGACCGCGAAAACGCGCAAATCAAGGAAGTATTAAACCAGGCCCAGGACTTATTTCTCGAACTCGCCACCGACGATAAACAGCTCGAATTTCCCGTTTTATATGCCAGCGGGCGGGAAGGTTATGCTGACACTACCGTAGACGGGCAGAACAAAGACCTGATTCCTTTGTTCGAAGCCATATTGAATAACGTACCGCCTCCTAAAATTGAAACCGGACCGTTCCAGATGCTTGTATCGAATCTCGATTATGACACACATAAAGGCAAGCTTTCTATAGGCCGCATCTGGCGGGGAAAAGTATCTCCTCATGACAAAATAGTCGTCATCGATGCCAACAGTAATAATAATCAATACGAAGTCAGTGAAGTACTGACATTCCTCGGTTTAAAACGCATCGGGGTAGAAGAAGCGAGCGCCGGCGACATTATCACACTGGCGGGCATCGAACAGGTCAGTATCGGTGATACCATCGCCAGTACGGACGACCCTCAGCCGCTCCCGCGTATTAAAATCACCGAACCAACCGTGGAAATGACCTTCGGCGTTAATACATCTCCTTTCGCCGGGCGCGAAGGAAAATACTGTACTACCCGGCAGCTCAGGGCCAGACTTTACCGTGAGCTTGAGGTTAACTTGAGTCTGCGGGTTCAGGACGGCGACACTTCGGATGTATTTAAAGTGTCCGGCCGCGGCGAACTGCATTTATCGGTCTTAATCGAGACGATGCGCCGTGAAGGGTATGAAATGGCCGTTTCCAAACCGGTAGCCATTATCAAAGAAATCGACAGCCGGAAAATGGAGCCTTATGAAGCAGTAACAATCGATACCAGGGAAACGCATATCGGTGTGGTTACTGAAATGATGAGTAAACGCCGCGGTAAATTAACCAATATGCGCAATGATAATACCGGCAGCGTCCGCATGGAATACCATATACCGACACGCGGCTTGATCGGCTTTCGCAGTGACTTTATGACGATAACCCGCGGTGAAGGGCTGATCAATACCAGATTTATCGGATATGAACCTCTGGGCGGTGACATCAGTTCCACCCGTAATGGTGTCTTAGTCGCCTCGGAAGATGGTGTAGCCGTTACTTATGGACTCAATAACGCTCAGGGCCGTGGCTTAACTTTCATTGACCCTGGTACGTTCGTTTATGAAGGAATGATTGTCGGCTTGAGTTCCCGGACACAAGATATTGCAGTGAATGTTACCAAAGAGAAAAAGATGACCAATATCCGTTCTTCGACTTCGGACATCGCCATTAAACTGACACCCCCTATAAAGATGACGCTGGAACAGTCAATTGATTTCATAAATTCCGACGAACTGGTAGAAGTAACGCCAAAGAGTATTCGCCTGAGGAAAAAACTGCTTACGGAAACCCAGCGTTTAAGAGCGAGGGGTACTCAGATAACGGCTCACTAAACCCGGTCCAGTCTTTTATGGAAGACAACCAGACCGTCACCTGAGGCATAAAAATCTGGAATTCGGCTTATTACCTCGTAGCCCATATGCTCGTAAAATTTTCTGGTAGGTTCATAGGACGCTATATCTGAGGTCTCGATAAGTATTATCCGTCCCTTTCGCTTGCTAATCTCATTTTCCGCGGTTCTTAATAATGAAGTACCGATACCCTGTCCCTTTTTCCCGGGTGTAACTGCCATCCAGTAAACATCCCAAGTACTTTCCGTTAATGGTGTCGGTCCATAACAGATATAACCTGTTACTTCTGACTCTGTTATTGCTGCCAGATGATGGTACCCTGAGGAAAGACCATCCTTTAAGTAAAAGTCTATAAGATCTTCGGCTGTATCCACTTCCATAGGCTTGAATTCCGAAGTGACGCGTAAGATATCCATCACGGCGGACTTGTGAACTTTTGTTAAAGAGATAATTATATTCTCCGGTTTCGGTATCATACCTTCCCTTTTTCCCGCGCCAACGAAATTATTCTATCGATAAACTGAGCATAAGTCATCCCGGCAGCTTTGGCCTGCCGGGCCGCACCGGTGTTGGGTGAAATATCGGGGTTCGGATTAACTTCAAGAACATTTACTCTATTTTGGTTATCTAAACGCATATCCACTCTGGCATAGCCCCGGCCAATAATTATCTTGAATGCTTCCAAAGCTACTTTTCTGATACGTTCTTTCTCCGAGTCATCTATCTTCGCAGGACAGATAACCGGGGTGCTTTTATAATATAAGCTATTCTGCTCCCACTTGGCATCGAATGTCAGTATTTTTGGTTTTCCCGGCGGTAAATTATAGGTGATTTCTCCAACCGGTAAAACTATACGCTCGACGTTACCCATAACTGTGGCATTAAATTCCCGGCCTTCGATTAATTCTTCAACCAGCGCCTGCCCGCCGTATTGTGAACAAACTAGATTTACCTGCCTCGTCAGACCGGCGAAATCATAAACGACACTGTTTTCGTTCAAACCATGGCTGGCATCTTCACCGAATGGTTTGATTATGCAGGGATATTTCAACCGAAAAGAAGCAAGAGTATCCGCCGTCATCAGTTGAAAATCGGGTGTCGCGATTCCTGCTTTCATTAAATATTCTTTAGTTTTGGCTTTATCTAGAGCCAGTGTCAGTGATTCACTTGAACAACCGGTGTAAATAATATTATTTTTCGCTAAATACTGAGGAATAAGCATCTCCGTTTCCGGAAAGCCCGGAAAACCTTCGAAGAGATTAAATACGATATCCGTAGACAGGTTGTCTAACTTCGTGAGAGCCTGTTCTAAAGGCAAAGCTAAAGGCAAAAGGTTCACTTCATGACGGAGTTCCGTTAAGGCCTTTTTTACGGCATTAACCGAGTCTAAAACGCCGAGGACGGCTTTTTCTTCACCGGTATTTTGATACCGGCCGGGAATCGGGTCGTTATATACTATAGTTACTTTTGCGCACACAACCGGTATCTCTCCAATGCCGCTTCAAGTACAGCTTGTATTACCGATTCATGACTCCAGCCCATTTTTATCGCCATAATTATCAGGTCGCTGTAATCACCCAATCCGGGTAACGGGTTAATTTCGATAAAATAAGGAGTCCCGTCGGCACCGATACGAAAATCAATTCTGGTAAAATCACGGCATTCTAACATGGTAAAGGCTTTTATACTGTCGGCGGCTATTCTTTCTAGAATGGATTTATCCAGGCGGGCCGGGCATTCGTATTCCACCATGTTTTGCCAGTCCCGTTTTACTTCAAGAGAATATACAAAATGCTCCGTCTGTTTTTTAGGCAGAATACGCATGATACCGACTATCCTGGGTGGAGAGTTACCCACGATTCCGACAGTTACTTCGTCGCCTTGAACAAAACCTTCCAGCATTACCGGCTGGCGGTAAAGATCCAGCGTCTTTCCGGTTACTTCAATAGCCTGTTCTTTGTTCCTCACTACAGAATTCAGGCGAACCCCTTTACTGGAACCTTCGAAAGCGGGTTTGACAATTAATGGGAACGCAACTTTATCCCATTTTACTGAATGTAACTCCTCCCGGTTTTTTATAACTATCCAGGGAGGTGTTGCCAGTCCGGCAAGAGTCACCAGTTGTTTGGTTAACGGCTTATCCAAACATACCGCCAGACATTCGGGGTCTGCACCGGTATAGGGAATGTCAAGCATCTCCAGAATTGAGGGTACTTGAGCCTCTCGGCTGCGAAAAGTACCCCTTCCTTCTGAAATATTAAAAACCATGTCCGTTTTCTCACGGAGAATGTTTTCAATGAATTGTCTTCCGCCACCCAACCTGACGACTTCATTACCGGCATGTTCGATGGCAGAAGCAATATAATTGATGGTCGCCGGATGATCGTATTCTTCGAAAGCATCTTCCGGAAGATTATCTCTTCCGGAAGTAATTGCTTCTTTTAAATCATACGATAACCCTATCCGCATCTGGTTTCCCTTCTAACGCATATTGTGTTACAAGTGCTTCAGTTAACTTATGCTCGTTATTTTGTATTGATGCGGTTATTGATTGATTTTTAGGATTACGAAAACGATAAAGATTATGTTTATAATTCCGCAACAACAACTCACCGTTATCCTGGGCCAATACATAGTTCGGCTGCAAAGGCACCTTACCGCCGCCAAAAGGTAAGTCTATAACAAAGGCGGGTACCGCCAGCCCGGAGGTATGTCCTCTTAAACCATCGATAATTTTAATACCGGTTTCAACAGGAGTGCGCAAGTGCTCGGTGCCCTGCACCTCATCGCACTGGAATAAGTAGTAGGGACGAACTTTTATACGCAACAGGTTATGCACCAGTTTTTTCATTGTTTCCACCGAATCGTTGACACCGCGTAACAAAACGGTCTGGTTATTTACCGGAACGCCGGCCCTCAACAACCGGTCGCAGGCTTTTGCCGAATCCGGGGTAACTTCGCGGGGATTATTAAAATGAGTATTCAACCATATCGGTCCGTACTCGGATAACATATCACATAGTTCGTTATCGATACGGAATGGTAATACTACCGGATAACGGCTGCCGATACGAATAATTTCCACATGGTTGATTCTTCGCAAGGCAGAAATTACCTCTTCGAGCCGCCGCGTTGACAACGTTAACGGGTCCCCGCCGGAAATAATAACGTCACGAACACTCTTATGCCGACGGATGTAGGTTAACATCGCATCCACTTCTTCTTGCGGCCTGATCCAGGTGCCATGCTTCCACTCACGCTTTCGGGTACAGTGGCGGCACATCATAGGACAGACATTCGTCAGTACCATTAAAACACGGTCAGGATAGCGGTGCACCAGTCCGGGTACTACGGAATCCCTTTTCTCTTCCAGCGGGTCTTCCATACCCATACAACCCATCGTGACTTCTAAAACATTGGGAATAGCTTGTATTCTGATGGGATCCGCCGCGTCATCAGGGTCGATAAGCGATAAATAATAAGGCGTAATCGCCATAGGGTAATGGATAGAAACCAGCCTGAGTTGAATCTGTTCTTCGACTGAAAGGGGAATGTATTTCGCTAATTCATCGACAGTAGTGATACGATTCTTGAATTGCCATTTCCAATTCGTCCAATCCTGGTCGGAAACATGAGCAAAATACCTGCGTTTGGGGACAGCACTTTTGCCCGGAGGTTCGTCTTCTTGCGTACTCCTCCAGGCCGTGGTTTTACTGGGGGGTTCATCCTCGGAAATAGTAGCGGTTTGAGTCTTCAATTCTACCGATGTCATTTTGGGTTAGTTTTTAACTCCCTCCTTTTGGAGAATTACAATCTATACAATAATTATATAGTATTTTTTAATGTAATTCTAACAGTTATTGAATAGATGTCAATATATTTTCAAGGGTGTTAAAAAATATATTTTCATTTTCCGAATATTTGGTCGGTAAAGTTTACATCCGCTATGAAAAGCGGTTAAATGGATTAAGTATGATTAGGACGTATAAACATGAAATTTAACAAGATAACGCAACAAGACATCGACCATTTCAGGCAGCTAATCGGCGAAGATAAAGTATTCACGCATAAGAACGATATCGAGGGTTATTCCTATGACGAGGCTCCTGTAGCTGAAAGGTATTATCCCCAGGTCGTGGTAAAACCGAAAAATGCTTCGGAAGTAGCCGCCATCCTTTCCTATGCCGATAAAAATACGATTCCCGTTGTGCCGCGCGGCGCGGGGACAGGCATTTCCGGCGGAGCAATTCCTATTTACGGCGGTATCGTTCTTTCCCTGGAGAAAATGAACCGCATTATCGAAATCGACGAGAAAAATTTCGTCGCTGTGGTCGAACCGGGTGTTACGCTTGCTGATCTGAGAACGGAGCTGGAGAAACATAATCTGGTTTATCCTTTATATCCCGGTGAACTCAATGCGACACTCGGGGGTAACGTGGCCACCAATGCCGGCGGTATGAATGCCGTTAAATACGGCGTTACACGTCACCATGTCATGGGACTGGAAATGGTTTTAGCAAACGGCAGTATTATCCGATGCGGCGGTAAATTCGTTAAAAATACCACCGCTTATGATTTAACTCAATTGATGATCGGTGCGGAAGGAACACTTGCCGTAATAACTGAAATTACCTTAAAACTGAGCAGCCCTAAACCAAACCGTGAGATATTACTTTTACCTTTCAATGGTTTACATAATGCGATTGACGCCGTTCCGGAAATTTTAAAGTTGAATCTCATTCCGGTCGGTCTCGAATTTTTGGAAAAAGATATTATCGATATTGTTGAAAATTTTACCGGGAAAGAAATGCCGCACCATGAATTTTCAGCTTTTCTTTTGATTATTATGGAAGGCGAATCTTCAGAAGTCACGATGGATTACTTTAGGCAGGTAAATGAAATCAGCCGTAAGTTCGGCGGCACCGAAGGCTTGATTCCGGGCAGCGAACGGGCAAAGCGGCATTTACTACAGATGCGGGAAAAATTCTATTCGGCGGTTAAAGCCTATGCCAAAATGGAAGTAATCGATGCCGTAGTACCCCGGAGTGAAATTGCCCGTTTCATGAACCGGGTCAAGGATTTATCCGGTCAATATAAAATTCCCGTCATTGGATACGGTCATGCCGGAGACGGAAATGTTCACATTCATATACTTTGCAGCGGGATGACCGAAGATGAATGGCACCGTAAATTACCGGACTTCATGAAAGACATTTTAAAAACTGCAGTTTCGTATGGGGGAGCAATTTCCGGAGAACACGGCATCGGTTATATCAAAAAGGCATACTTACCGATACAATTTAACAGCGATTATCTGAATACGCTTAAAGCTATAAAGAAGGCTCTGGACCCGCATAATATTTTAAATCCCGGCAAGATATTCGATATCTAGCCCTGAGTAGTACGCCACGATGGTGTGGTTTCCAGAAGTTTGCAGAAAACCTGGACTAACTCCGGGTCGAATTGTGTTCCCGCACACTTCTTTAATTCGACAATCGCTTCATCGGTCGTCATCTGTTTTCTATACGCGCGCGGCGAAGTCATCGCCTCATAGGCATCGGCTATTGATAAAATGCGTGCTTCTATAGGTATATTTTTGCCCTTTAAACCGGCCGGATAACCGCTGCCGTCAAAGTGCTCGTGGTGGTGTAAAATAGCCGGCAGACAATCGGTTAAATCCACAATATGTCTGATTATGGCCACGCCTAATTGAGGATGGGCTTTTATCGGTTCCCACTCGTCACGGGAAAGGGGTTCCTTTTTATTCAAAATAGAATCCGGAATACCGATTTTTCCGATATCGTGCAATAATCCGGCAGCCCTGATTATGGAATGTTTCTCTTGGGGCAGTTTTGCCCCCTCTGCGAGAGCTACGGCATACTCGCTTACTTTCCGTGAATGACCGTAGGTATAATGGTCTTTCGCATCGACAGTCGCCGCAAGAGCATAAATCATACTCAGCGATTTGGGATTAACTTCCAGTTCTTTTTCACTTTGTAATGGATTTTTATCAACGACATCCGTGGATAAACACACGCGGTTTCTCCCGCTTTGTTTAGCAAAGTACAAAGCTTTATCTGCCCGGTTGATAAGTTCTTCTTTCATAACACCATCTATCGGCCAGCTGGCCAATCCGACACTTATGGTCACGGGCATGGCACGTGAATTAGTCTTTGCTTCAATTGTTTTACGAATACGTTCTCCGACAACCTGGGCATCCATTAAACGTGTTTCCGGTAAAATAACGCCAAACTCTTCGCCGCCGTACCGGGCAGCAATATCGATGCTCCGGATTGAACTCTTGATATATTCTCCGATACGCCGGAGAACCTCATCACCGGCAAGATGCCCGTAATTATCGTTATAGACTTTAAATAAATCGATATCCGCAATTATGACTGAAAACACCGTCCCGAAACGTGAACTGCGGGCAATTTCCTGTTCCAACCTTTCATGGAAATGCCGGTGGTTATAAAGCCCGGTTAGTCCGTCGGTATTGGCTTTTAACAATGCCTGTGAATAATGCTGGGCATTTTCGATAATCAGACCGGCCTGACCGGCCACCGCCATTGTCATCTCGAGGTCTTCCTGTGAATATACACCGGACTGTTTTTTCCCTAATGCAAATATCCCGGTTAGAACACCTTTATTTTTAACCGGAGAAAACAGTCCCAGTTTCGTTGAGGTAACTTCATCTATCTCGGATTGCCATAAACCTTTGAACTCCGGAATATTTTCCAATTCTCTTAATTCAAACGGTCTGTTTTTCTTTTCCAACCAACCTATTATCGGATTATCCGAATCCAGTGCGAGAGCCGTTTCCGTTTCTTCGATCTCGGGATAAGCAAATTGAGCGGAAAACCCTCCGTTATTATCCCTCAGGAGTAACTGGGCACGCGAAATTCTCAGGGCTTTACAAAGAGTTGGTAATATCTCATCGGCTAACTGGCTCAGGTTAATTACGCCGCCCAGTTTATTACTGATATTTAATAAGAGCTGACGGTGCTTGTATGTCTCACGGTAAAATATATGGTCGACTAATTCCTGTGCCCCGTGATTCAGAGTACGGAAAGCGATAACCAATAACAGTACCATTACCGTAGTAAATATACCGATTGCAACGGGCGAAATACTGGGGAAATAATGCAGACCGGCAATCAGGATTCCTACATAAAGAGCCACCATGGGTAGTAATAACAATACGTAGGTCAAGCCTTTCCGGAAGATAAACTTGATATTCAATAACTGATATCTCATGATGGTATAGGTTATTATCAGAGCGTAAAAAACATTTCCAACATGGTCAATGGGATATTTGGATGTAGCATCAAAAAAGTTACCGATATTAAAAACCATTAGCACGATCACACCGAATATCAAGTAAGAAACTCTATTGCGTTCTAAAGGATCGTTTGATTTCCGGAATTTGATTACCAAATAATATACACCAAAACCGACAAACACAAACGTTACCAGATAACTTAACATAAAGAAAATGCTCATCTTAACGTAAAGTACGTTATCAACCACGACTGAGCTTTTTACTATAAACCCACCGAAATCTAATATCAATACAGTCACCAAACAAAAAATACTTAATATGATCAATAGTGGGGAGACTTTATTGGTGAATGCAGATATAAAATAATAATATGCAATAGGCACTATAAAACCAGTTGCAACTACTATCTGGTTAATCAATAGGGTATTCTGGGGGAAAAAATTACCGTGAATAATGAATGCCGAGATGCTCCAGAGCATTGTTGCAGATAAGTAAAGAATGAAGGCTCGTTTAGTACTACTGACCCCGGAGTTTAAAACAAAAAATATCAGAACGAAATATATTATTGCGCTGAAAAGCGGTATAGATGTATATATGTTCAATTGTTTTTCTTCAACTTAAGTCTTTTAGAATGATTATTGCCTAGAATTGCTTAATTGTCAACACTAATAATTAAATGCCACGTGCGACCATAGTACTAAATACCCATTTGATGACGGACAATATTATGCGGAAGTAACTAAAACGACTTAATGTTTTCGATACTCTAACGAAATACAGACCTGTAATGGTCTAATACCTGATATCAATTGCAGCAACGATGCTTCCTTTGATAAATAGTTATGACCCAAGATAAGTATTTGTTAAACCGTATCCATTTGCTTTTTGTGTCAATAAGAATATCTTATGAGACTCTATATCCATAATATTGTGCAACTCACTGATTAAGGGCCTGAGCTCTTCTGAAAAACGCAAAGCCAAGGTGGTACTCTCACTTTGAGATAATCCTTTATCAACGGAAAATACTGTAAATTGAGACAAATACTCGTCGGATAATGGATACACTTTAAGGCCAAATTCTTCTGCTCTTTCACTAAGCGGACCATTCTCGACGACATATAATGAATAAATTTGCCAACCCAAAATAAGTTCCTTATGAAGACGTTTAATAAAGTCGCGCGTCATACCGGCATTTTGAGCCGTCTCACCCGGTGTACCTACAAGTGTATATAAATGAGTCAGTAAACCTGCTTTATATAAATTGCGTATAATAATTTCAGCATCTTCAAGGTTAACTCCTTTATTGATTATATCGTTAACTCGCTGAGATCCCGATTCTAATCCGGCCTGTCCTCCTAGAAAGCCACCGGCTGCTATCTTTTTACAGAACTCGGCAGATTTAAATTCTTTTTCCAGACGGATAAACGCGGCAAATTTCACCGGATTACTATTTTTGTTATTATAATCGACTATTTGCTCAATTCGATTCGGATGTAAAGATGAATCTGTAATTCCGATATATCCAGGATCATACGTATCTTTAAGTTTACGTATATCTTGGAGAACCAGGTCGATGTCACGTATTCGTTTTTTATTAAATCCTGTATTAATATCGGCAGCTCCCTGTCTTGGATAATAACAAAATATACATTTCCCCCAGTAACAACCAGATGCGGTTTCGAGAGGCAGAGGCGTTTTGGGCCTTACTGATACATACTCCGGGGTGCAAGCGTCATTGATATCAAACTCATGTTCCTCCGAACTTCTGCTGATTACTCCGTTATTTTTATATATAAGGTTAGGAACTCTCTCCAGGTTTTTATTCGCTGAGACCGCTTCAATGAGTTCGCTGAAAGCCACTTCGCCTGGGCCAAGCACCATGCTGTCAAATAGCTCCCACAAACGCGGGTTTTTAGAAATCCTGTAACCAACTTCAGTTACAGTTGATCCTCCTAAACATATATGGATTTTCTTGTTGGTATGTTTAACCATCCTTGCAAGGGTCAGCGCGGGAACAAATTCGGATGTATGCGTGATTGAGATGCCGATTAAGTCAGGTTGTTCTTTTTCTAATTCTGAAAGCATTACCTGTTGAAAGTAGGGAATAGTGAAATTAAACCTATTGTCCGATGTTGCTCGAAAGATATCTTCCGCACTTGTGGAGTAGGCATTACCAAAAAAACCTAATCCCATATCAAGGATAGCAGGATAATAAACAGCGTCTAAAATGGCTTTACCAACGAGCAATGTCCTGTAATTTGTAAGAAATACCTCTGGCGGTAAGCTTAAAAAATGACTATCCAATAACTGCCTTGATTGCTCAACTTCTGAAATTATCTGTTCCTGTAATCCCAGTAAGTTATAAAATACGTCTTTATGGGGTATTTCTTTTTGCCCTGTAATCTTTGTAATTAACTCATTAATCCTATTGGTTGAGGCAAAAGTTAAAATACCGCCTATATCTTCCCGGTAATATCGATTGCGTGAGGATGAGTCTATGGAATAGCTTAAGGTCTGGCAGGCTTGTTCTAAATTTTTCCGTGACAACAGCCAGAAGTAAGCATTCTGATTATAATCCTTTAAACATACTTCGTATCCTTTATTTTTTACATACGCATGTAACCGTGCAGCCCCTTGCATTGGACTAAAAAAGCTGGAGAGAGTAGTACAAATCCAAGTTTTCATAGCTTATCTCCGATATAGTAAACCAAATTTAGTACAATAATGTATTAGTATTGCACGGTTATTAAAATAAACTCAAATATCAGGACATGGTTCCTATAACTACCCGTAAGTCTAAAAGGTCAAGATAAACATATTTGGGAGCTAAATATATCTCCCTTTTCCCCAAAATCACATTGATGGTTTCACTTGCTGTCATTATTGATGTAAGACCAACCCCTAGACTGTTTGATGGTATCGGAGCTTCGCCTTTCATAACCTTTTCTATTAAACCTGATGGAATCGCCCTGGCATAAGACGGCATAACGGGAGCCATCTTTTCTAGCGATATCGTTAAATTACCTAATTTATCGAGATCCGCTCCAGGTGTGATTCCATTATATTCTTCCAGCGTCTGTCCTTCCGATGAAAATATTGCCAGTAGACCCCCGAATCCTAAAGCACATGAAAAAATATATTTTATTCCGTGTTTTCTGCTCGCTCTTTGTAGTAAAATCGACTGTTTAAATGCGGTCGTGTCCATCTCATCGACTACTACATCACAGCCTTCCACGAATTTCTCAATGTCCGATTCTTCCTGCAAACCTCTTTCGGAGTACTCAACTTTAGCTTCCGGGTTGATATCCCTTACCTGTTGATAGACGACACTGGCTTTGTATTTATCAATAGTATGGATAGTTGAGCCGAACTGCCTGTTCAGATTACTCACTTCGAACGTGCCGGGGTCGGTAAATTTGATATGACCGACCCCTGCCCGTATCAATCTCTCGACCAGTAATCCGCCAACCCCACCTACTCCTGCAACACCAACTGTGGTATTGCGAAGTAGGTTCTGCTCAGACTCATTGAAAAAGCCCAGATTCCTCGAAAATATTTCTTTGTAAATATTATCCACAAGTATACCTTTTATTTTATTTGGTTACCTTTTCATATTCGTCCGGAGACGGAACGATAGCCGTAAGTAATTCTGACCCATTAATCAGAGATTCGAGTGTCTGTTCTGACGGATTAATGTGAGGCGGCTTTAACTTCCCCAAACCGGCACCGGATGCCTGCTGTCTCGCAGAGTAATTCTTAAACGCACCGTTGGGTAATACGGTTACCTGTAACGGTTTCATACTTAATAGAGCTTCGATATTTGCATAGTCCGTATCCAGCTCCGCCAGTTTTTGATGAATGCTGGTGGTAATTTCATCTTTATCGATACCGTTTTTATTCAGTTCAAGATAAATATGTAGCGTGGACTTATCCTTGCCTTCTCTACGGGCAGTCCAATCTTTATAGTCTATACCTGAGTTTTCGATAGCTTTCCAGATTGTTTTTTCGGTCAGGCGGGTGAACCCGGCGATATCGATAATATTCTCGGCTCTGGAATGGAACTCCATCTGCGGAATATCTATACCATATTTCTCATCCCGTAATGAAGTGATTTGTACGATGTCTCCGTTACGATACCGGACTAGGGGACCGCCTAATAGATTGGTGATAACCAGTTCGTAATTTTTACCCGGCTGGACTTCATCCAATGTAACGGTTGATGGAGTATAGAAGGGATCAATTTTCGACTTAATCATTTCTGATTCCGGTATAAATTCATAGAAATTGAGACTGGGGAAGAAGGTCATTCCGTTATAAGCCCAGGTCTGTGCGGCAATCGGACCGCCCTCCGTGAAAGCGTATACATCCAGGGGAAGTTTACCCCACATCTCCTTGATTTTTTCCCGGTAAATTGCGGTATCCGCACCGCCGGCCATAATACCGTTCATCGACCACAAGTCTTTCGGCAAAAGAGCACGACCGGCTAATTTACTTCTTAATATCCCCTTTAATACCCGGCCGAGTTTCTTGGGTTTTTTCAATAACGGTAACAATTCAATCTTGCTTTTCTTTTCCTTTAGACTCTGACCGATGGCAAGCAGGACGCTCGACATTCCCCCGATAATTTCCATGCCGTCTTCCATGGCAATTTTAATGCCTTCCTGAGTTCTATCCGAAAAGGACATTTTTTCTGCGTCATCGAGTGACGGGAGGAAACTAACGGGTAAAGCCTCTTCAAGACGTCTTGCCCAGGTTCCGGTCATAAAGGGGGGCGGGGCCAGAGCGTAAAGGATTCTATCGTGTTTCTTTAAATTGAATTCCCCGCGTCTTTTACTGGTACTTAACAGGATTACCGCAATAATATAATCACCCATGGCTTTATACCGTCTTTCCGAAACGGGTATCCACTTTGTGAATTCCCCGGAACGACCGGCTGTGTGCATCCAGGTTAAAGGTTTCTCCGGTAATATTCCTTTGCGGCGTTTCGCAAAGAACGCATTATAATCATTGTAAGTAGTCAGAGGTACTTTATTACGAAACTCTTCAATGGTATGGGGCTTCACGCCTTTCATAATATTTGTATTCAGCTCACACTTATTCAACAGCTCGATTTGCTCAAGAAGCAGTCTCCTCTGAATATTCATGAAATCATTCATTTTTAAATCGAGAAAACCACAATACCGCTGCCAGATTTCTTCCTTGCTTCCGTTAATAAAAATGTTATCGGTGCTGATCATTGTTTGTGCCTCCTTTGTTTTTATCTGGGGTCGTTTTATAGTTCTAATACAAGCTTTGATGCTTTCAATCGTCGGAATAATACTTGGCGTTTCTTTCCGGTATTCTTCATAACCGGCGAACATCTTGGGGAAAAAATACACATCTTGAACGGTCACGAGAATAATGTCCAGGGCGCCGAATACCGCTACGGCAATTAGCATTAATAACGAATCGGAAATGAGTGTTAAACCGATTGTTAATATAATGAAGAAGATGACACCGGGGTGGCGGGCCATCGCAAAAAATCCCGTCTTTATTAACTGGTTGCTGGTTCCCGATTCGACATAGGTCTTCTTAACCGGTAAATCAGTGGTAATCGCAGCAACCTGAAAATATATCCCAAAGAGGACTAAAGGCCAGCCTACCCAGGCTAACCAGCCGGGTAGTCCTATATTGGGCTCGGAAAGGCATAACATTACTAATGAATAAGCAATTAGTCCGTTTCCGATAAGCCAGATTACCGGCTTTACTTTTTTAATACCTTTCAGGGCCACAACGTCAAAAGCGTGGGTAATAAAGAAACCTAGACAGCCTATCAAAATATTTACCATAATGATTTACACTATGGCACTGAATCTCAGGATTTGGAAGGTATTCTGTACTAGAACAATGTTCTATTGAGGCTGGGGCGAGGCAAAAAAATAAGTCCCCCGGTTTTCGGGGGACTTACATAAACTTCTTTAAAAAGTTTACTTACTTCCACTTGATGGTGGCTCTTTTACCTTCGTCCGGTCCCAAATCTTTTTCCAGACCCTGCAGTTTGCTGGTTAATTCCTCAAATTCCGGACTGATAGCCGTTTTACCCAGTTCCAGACCGTAAGCGACGAAGAAGTCCAGAAACCCTTTGAGCAGCTTTTTCATGTCCTGTTCGAAAGAACGCAACTCTTCTTTGGTAGCGTAAGCCGTTGTTTCTTTCTTTTCTTTGGGCTCTTCCTTTAACCGGCTGTCGATGAGAAACTCGATAAATTCGGCCTGGCTCATATCGCCGCGGTTCTCATCGATTTTCCTGACCAGCTCTGCAGGAACAATCACCATTCTTTTCTCAGCCATCAAGTATTCTCCTTCCAAGTAATGAAGTAACTACTGTAACTTTCCTAACAGGCCAAGATCTTCGCCTTCTTTAAGTTCCAGTATTTGTAATATGCTGTCAATACTCTGTAATAACCGTAAACCTTTTTTAGTAACCCGGTATGTAACCACCGGATTGCCGACATGAACTTTATCGATAAGTTCTAATTGCAATAGGAAATTGAGATATTTCTGCAACTGGAAGAAACTCATATTCGCGCTGTACATTATTTCGGTTTTGCCTGCTTCGCCTAACCGCAAAATGTCAGCGATGATTTCAATACTGCTTCTTCTACGTTCTACTCTCATAACAACAAAAAAACCGACCGTTTACCGGTCGGTTTCACTATTCGCTCCCCGCTACCCAAGTGACCATATACAGGTAACGGTTCACAGCTTCCTATATTTTTTTATGTAATAATTATGCTTATTACAGCTTTAGGATTCCTTTATAATACATAATTTGAATTTTGTCAAGTCCCCGAGTGTAAAGATGCCCCAAAATACACAATTTTTGTTAATATTAGTAACCTTTAACCAGCGCCGATTTATCCTATACCTATCAGTCGGGAATACCATTGCCAGATTTCATTGCCGTACAATAAAGCTGCTATCGCGCCAACCGATAAAAATGGGCCGAAGGGGATCGCTTGTTTACGCCCTTTCAACCTTAATATTAATAATACGATGGCGGCCAGCCCTCCGATAATAATGCCGATTAATATCGCCACTAATCCGAGCTGCCATCCCAATGCGAGTCCTATTAAAGCAGCCATCTTAACGTCACCAAACCCCATCCCTCCGCGGGAAATCAATACTATCAGGAAAAATAATACGAATCCTCCGGCTCCACCGATTAGCCCGTTAAACGTTACCGGCCATGCTTTATATACAATGCTTACGACCAAATTGATTACCAACGCTATGACGAGAGAAGGGTATACGATTTTATTCAGTATTAAGCCGTGTTCAAAATCGATAACGAAAATTAAAATAAAAATACAACTGTATAAAACTCCGAAACCAAAAGCCGGGCTTAATCCGAAACGCCAGAAAAGTAATCCGAATAACGCTCCTGTAAATATTTCAACCAGCAGAACGCGAATGGAAATGCGAGCCCCGCAAAACCTGCATCTACCCCGGGCAAATAAATAACTGAATACGGGAATCAGGTCTCTTGCCGATAAGCGCCGGTTACACGAATCGCAATGGGAAGGCGGCCTGACGATAGATTTATCGGCAGGCAACCGGTCGGCACATACATTAAGAAAGCTGGCGATTAATATTCCCAGTATGACAAAGAAAAAATACCAGAATATTTGCATAATGTTATAGTTTTACACGCTTTTCCGGGTAACGTCAATAGCCGAATGTAACCAAATTACTTAGTAGTCCGGCTATTTCTCTGGTAAAAAACCTCATAAATCGCCAGTGCGGCTGCCACGGAAGCATTAAGCGATGAAATTTTTCCCTTCATCGGAATAGACACAACCAAATCACAGCGTTTTTTGACCAGGGGAGATAGTCCGCTGCCTTCGCCGCCGATTACCAGTGCTACCGGAATTTGAAAATCCGTCTGCCGGTAATTATTCTCGGTGCCCATATCGACCCCGATGACCCAGATATTTTTCTTTTTTAATTCTTCGATAGTCTGGGCGATGTTGGTAACTCTCGCCACCGGAACATATTCGATGGCCCCGGCAGATGACCGGGCAACGGCGTCGGTTAACCCGACTTCCCGCCGCTCTCTTATAATGACACCATGCACCCCGGCCGCGTCCGCACTCCTTAAAATAGCCCCGAAATTATGCGGGTCTTCGATACCGTCTAATATGATATAAAAAGGCAATTCTTTCTTACTATTTGAAATACGATATAACTCTTCGATGTCTACATATTCTTTCGCAGAAGTGTAAGCTACCAATCCCTGGTTGCCTGAGGGTACTATCCGTTCGAGAACGCTATTTTCGACGTATTCTAAAGGAATTTTCTGTCTTCCTGCCAGATTTATAATTTCCCCGATGACAGAATGCCGCGATACATTTTTACCGATTAGTATTTTATTAATCGGTCGTCCGCTTTTAAGTGCCTCGAGAACCGGATTTCTTCCGGAAATTATTTCCGACATATTATTCCCTACTTTGGTGTTCATTATAGCAACTAATGAGCTTGATTCCTAATTATGATACCTGATTCTGAGACCGACATTGTTATTTGAGGAATAAATAAGCTAAAATATAACTCTAACGGAGAGATGCTGGAGTGGCCTAACAGGCACGCCTGGAGAGCGTGTGTCGCTATTTCGGCGACCGTGGGTTCGAATCCCACTCTCTCCGCCGTTCCATTTTCTGCCTCGTTCATATTCAATAATGAAAAGATTATTTACCAAAGAATTGATTGCCCCTTGCGGGATGAATTGCGGGTTATGCGTCAGCTACCTGGCGATGAAAACCGACCTTAATAAAAAGGGATTCTCCAGGAGATACTGTCCTGGCTGCAGGCCGCGTGGTAAGAACTGTACTTTCATGTCACGACAATGTGATCTGGTGGCAAAAGGGCTTGTGCGTTTTTGTTATGAATGCGATACATTTCCCTGCAACAGATTAAAAGACCTCGATAAACGCTATCACACCAAGTATCATATGAGTATGATAGAAAACCTTGAATTCATCAAAGAGAATGGTATCGAAAAGTTCTTGGAAGAGGAAGCAGGAAAATGGCGCTGCCCTGAATGTGGAGGGACAATATGCTGCCATAACGGACTGTGTTTAATTTGTAGCCTCGATACGCTACGCCAGAATAAAAAATATCGGTGGGAAGCAGACCAGGATAAGAGGCAGGAAGAACATCAAGACCGCTGACTTCGATTACGTTTTACCTCCTGAGTATATTGCCCAAACACCCATCGAACCGAGAGACCATTCGAGATTACTTGTTTTAAATCGCTCCACTCAATTGATTACCCATCGGTATTTTTACGATATTATCGAATATTTACAACCGGGAGATGTTCTTGTTTACAACGAAAGCCGTGTCATCCCGGCCAGGCTGAAGGGCAGGAAACCGGGAACCGGCGGCCGGGTCGAAATGCTGCTGTTGCAGCGCATTAAAGAAAATACCTGGGAAGCCATGGTAAAACCCGGGAAAAGCCTCAAAACAGGCTCTATAGTTGACATAACAGATACTTACGATAAAATCTTCGGTTCGGTTAAAATCATTGATACTAAAAACGAAGGTATTAGAACAGTTCAATTCGATAGCGAGGACTTTATCGATAAAATAGGGGAAATACCGCTGCCTCCTTATATTCACACCCCGTTATCCGACAGGGAACGTTATCAGACCGTATATGCTAAAACTGAAGGTTCTGTGGCCGCCCCAACGGCCGGTCTACACTTCACCAAAGAACTAATCGGTAAAATAAAAAACCAGGGAATTATTTTCACACCGGTTACTTTGCACGTCGGACTCGATACTTTCCAGCCGGTCAGGGAAGCAGACCCGGAACAGCATATTATTCACCGGGAATTGGGTAGTATCAGTGCCGAGACCACGGTAAATATTTCAAAGGCAAAAGCTAAAGGCAGAAGGGTTATTTGTGTGGGAACTACCGCCACCAGAATCGTGGAACATGCAGCCCGTATTCAACTTCCTCTAACACCTTTTGCGGGATGGGTCGACCTTTTCATTCTACCCGGTCGTCAATTCTTAGTCACCGACGCGATGATTACTAATTTCCACCTGCCGAAAACAACCCTGTTAATGCTGGTCAGTGCTTTCGCCGGAAAAGAGTTTATCGACCGGGCGTATGCTGAAGCTATCAAAGAAAAATACCGGTTTTACAGTTTCGGCGATGCTACCTTAATATTGTAATTGCACGATTCTTATATTAAATAGTGGAGTAAGTGTCAGGTTTCTGATATAATTCTTTCCGATTACACTTCGTTGTTCGACCGATTTCTTTTTTTACTATAAGGAACTTATATGACACTCGGCGTTGGTGTTGACATAATAACGATAAGCAGAATGAAAAATATTCTTGAGACTTCCGGTAAGTCCTTTATGAAAAAAGTCTTTACTGAGTGGGAACAGCAGCGGGCCGAATCACATCCGGATAAAATAGCCTATACGGCAATGACTTTTGCTGCAAAAGAAGCGATATTTAAAACATTTGGCATCGGCTGGCACTATGGTGTAAAGTTCAATGAAATAGAAGTCCGCGAAGGAAGATTCGGGGAGCCCATGCCGGTATTATCGGGCAGATTTGCCGAGATCGCCGCCGAAAGGGGCGTCACGAAAGTATTGCTTAGCCTTTCGTTCGACGGTGATTACGCAGTCGCGGTAGCCGCCCTTTCTAACGATAAATAATCTAATAATATATTTAATGGAGGAGCACCGATGGATAAAAAATACAAAGTATTCGCCATTAACCCCGGGTCCACTTCAACCAAGATTACTCTCTTCGAGAATGAAAAGCAGGTATTCACCGTCAATGTCATTCACGACGCTGCCAGATTGAAAGAGTTCAAAGAAGTAATCGACCAGTTACAATACCGCAAAGAGACGATAGATAACGAGTTGAAAAAAGCCAATATTTCTCTGAATGGTACGGATGCTTTCGTTGCCCGGGCCGGCGGTATGGTCGGTATGGAAAGCGGCACCTACATTGTAAATGATATCATCCTGGAACATTCACGGAAGGGCTTTACGGCGAAACACCCGATTAACCTGAGCTGCCAGTTGGTTAAAGACTATGCCGCGGAGTATGGTGGTCAGGCGTTCGCCAATCCGGAAGATGTGGATGAATTCGACGAAATTTCCAGAGTCACCGGTTTTTCCGATATTATCCGCGATACTAAAGACCACCCTCTGAATGAAAAAGAGGTCTCGCACAGATACGCTCAGGACGTCGGCAAACAATACGAAGACTTAAACCTCGTCGTCGCCCATATCGGCGGTGGTATTACCATTACCGCCCATCGAAAAGGCCGTATGGTCGATGCCACCGATGCTATTAACGGCGACGGGCCTATGGCACCAACCCGTGCCGGGTTCCTGCCTGCGGCTATCGTCTCCAAAATGAGTTTTGCCGGTAAGTTGACCGAGAAGCAAATTTACGACCGGATAACTAAAAACGGCGGTCTGGTCGACCACCTCGGCACCTCCGACGTTAAGGAAATTAAAGAACGCATCAAAAAAGGTGATTCTTACGCCTCTTTAATTTATAATGCGATGATTTACCAAATCGGTAAATATATCGGTGCTTACGCAGCCGTACTCCATGGTGATGTGGACGCTATTCTTCTTACGGGCGGCATTGCCAACGATGCGGAATTAGTAGAAAAAGTGACCGCTATGGTTAAATTTATTGCCCCGGTTCGAGTATATGCCGGTGAATTCGAGATGGAAGCTTTGGCCAACGGGGCTCTTCGGGTACTCAGAGGACTGGAAAAAGCAAAAGTGTATACCGGTATACCTATCTGGAGCGGTTTTAAAAAATAACTGGTTTTGGCGGAAGTTTAAACTAATCCTGTTACATAACGCCTGATATTTTACAATCGTAATTTGATGGTGTTAAAATAGACACACTTTTAAGGTTATGGGCTACCTGAAAAGTCCAAAATTTTAAAGATAATAGGAGCATTGGATTATGGAACTTAAAGAGGAAATTTTAGGGAAAATTATTGCCAGAGCCGCGGAAGTATTCAAAGTTGACCCGGCAACATTAAATGCCAATACCAAATTCGTCGAAGATTTAAAAGCTAAATCGGTTAATCTTGTTCAAATCATCGCTATTCTTGAAGATACGTATGACGTCCAGATTAACTTCATGGACTTCCGCAAGAGACCAACTCTCGGTGAAGCTGCTCAATTCGTAGCCCAGCTTTGCGGCGGCTAATTTCTACTGGAATATTAATCATAAATAATAAAGATATATAGGAGGCAAAGTAGTGGTTGATCAAATAAGACCGCCGGCACCGACAGAGCCACCCCGGAAAAGAATAACCAAAAAACAAATATTCGGCGACCAAGAGTTCGAAGTCGAATATGTTGAAACGAGAAGACCGTCTACAGAAGGCGGAATGTTCAGCTTCTGCCCGCCTTTTAATCCGAGAACCTTCATTTCTGAACCCGGTATTATCTGCGAACAGGACGTGCCTTGTACCCTGCGTGACGGCAAAATTATTTATACCGATATTTATCGCCCAGTCGGGCAAATGAATATTCCGGTTATTATTTCCTGGAGTTATTTCGGCAAACGTCCCGGTGATGTAAAAGCCGAATGGCAGCTGATGGGAGTTCCGCCGGGAACCGTTTCCCGTATGGCTAAATTCGAATCAGCCGACCCGGGTTACTGGTGTCATCAGGGATACGCCTGCGCTAACGTGGACCCCCGAGGCATCGGGCATTCCGAAGGTGATACCAACTTCTTCGGTACCCAGGACGGCCGTGACGGCTACGATTTTGTAGAATGGATTGCCCAGCAGCACTGGTGCAACGGCAAAGTAACCTTCTTCGGTAACTCGGGTGTCGCTATGACTCAGTGGCGTATTGCCGCCGAACAGCCGCCTCATCTCGCCTGCCTTGCTCCCTGGGAAGGCACCGGGGACTTCTATCGCGAGTCGGCTTATGAAGGTGGTATGCCGGGAGAATTCAGTAAAGGTATTACATACGGCATCGCCGGAATGGGATATACTGAAGACGTTGTCGCGATGACATATAAATATCCGTTCTTAAACGGATATTGGGAAGATAAAATTCCGAAATGGGAAAACATCAAGATCCCGGTTTATACCACAGTCTGTTGGAACCATTTCCATTGCCGTGGTTCTATGGAGGGCTTCCGCAGAATCCGCTCGACTAAAAAATGGCT
>CAZJQF010000003.1:8393-11774 GCA_964547925.1 uncultured Dehalococcoidales bacterium | reverse complement strand
CACGATGATATGGATCTGTTCATCTACGTTAGGAAATTAGATGAAAAAGGCAACTGGCTGCCGATTTCGGCACTGGGCCAGCCTCATCCGGGCGCCTGGGGTAAAATGCGGGTATCCCGCCGTGAATTAGACCCCAAGTGGTCCACGGACTTCCAGCCGGTTCAGGCTCACCGGAAAGAAGAAAAACTGAAACCGGGGGAAATCGTACCTTGCGATATCGAAATCTGGCCTTACAGCCTGTTCTGGCATAAGGGCCAGCAGATTCAGGTTATGGTTGCCGGACGTTACATTCGTGAGGGCTGGTTCGAACATTTAGCATGGAATACGGATAATAAAGGCCAGCATATCATTCATACCGGCGGTAAATACGATTCTTTCCTCCAGATTCCGGTCATCCCGCCCAAATACCAGGCCGGCGACTACATTTATCGCTAGAAGAAGTTAATTTTTACACATTTGAAACGGGGGTTATTTTATTAACCCCCGTTTCTTTTTTTTAACTGTATCATAATGGGTTATTGGTATCGGAAAAAACTATTATGCTGTGACATCATAAATATTTTCAGCATTTAATAAAATGCTATAATGGCATCGCAATTAACCTCGTATATGTAACATCGTTCGATATAATATTTATAAAGGAAATAGCAATGGAATTAAAGACGGTTTATTTCGATAAAATGGGGGAAACGAATACCGGTGCCGCGTTAAAACTGGCAGGGCAGTGTGCCGCAGATTTGGGCATAAAAACTATAATTGTGGCTTCCAGCCGCGGCTTCACCGCGGTAAAAGCAGTGAAAGCATTAAAAGAATTCCGGGTCATCATCGTTACCCACGTTGCCGGTTTTGCCGGGCCGGATACTCAGGAGTTTATCGAAGAAAACCGTAAGCTGGTCGAAGAAAAAGGCGGTATTATTTTAACCGCTGCGCATCCGTTTGCCGGTCTGAGCCGTGCGATGCGTTCCAAGCATAATATGTATGTCCTGGGAGATATCGTTGCCGATTCACTCCGTATCTTCAGCCAGGGAGTTAAAGTAGCCTGCGAAATCGCTATGATGGCGGCAGATGCCGGTCTGGTTCGTACCGACGAAGATGTGATATGTGTCGGCGGTACCGGAAGGGGTGCGGATACCGCCTGCATTATCAGGCCGGTGAACACCCATAATTTCTTTGATTTAAGAGTGAAAGGCATAATCTGCAAACCTTGGGCAGGGTAAAAAGATGAAATTGGTACGTTTTAGCGTTGATAGTAAAACAAAATATGGTGTTTTAAAGAATAATACTATCGAGGCAATAAAAGGAAAACCATTCGGGAAAATAAATTTAACCGGCGAAATTTATCCGTTAAATAAAGTGAAATTGTTGGCTCCGTGCCGGCCGTCCAAAATCGTGGCTCTGGGTATTAATTATGCTAGCCATGGAACCGAATTCAAATTTGATGTCCCCAAATCACCCCTAATCTTTATCAAACCTCCGACCGCGGTTATCGGTCCGGAAGATAATATTATATATCCGCCTTCATCCCGGCAGGTTGATTACGAAGCGGAATTAGCCGTAGTAATCAAAAAGAAAGCCCGGTGCGTTGCCAAAGAAAAGGCTTTTAAATATGTACTCGGCTATACATGTTTTAATGACGTGACCGCCCGCGACCAGCAGAAGTCGGACGGGCAGTGGACCCGAGCGAAGGGATACGATACTTTCGCCCCGATAGGTCCCTGGATAGAAACAGATTTGAAGCCGGATAATTTGAAAATCGAGTCCTATCTTAACGGAATTCAAAAGCAAAATGGAAATACTTGCGACCTCGTATTTCCAATCGATGAATTAATCCATTTCATATCGAATGTAATGACTCTGTTACCGGGCGATGTAATTGCCACCGGGACCCCCAGTGGTGTCGGCCCTATGCAGCCCGGCGACTCTATTGAAATTACAATAGAAGGAATCGGCACTTTAAAAAACTCCGTCGTTAGTTCCTGATGGTTAATTATATAAGTATTTTAACTAAAATATGTCCCCCCTTTACAAGTTATGTTATAATAGTATCATCACATAGATTAAATACTCGTTTCTATCTATGCATTAATTTAATTTAATATAAACGCTGATTGCACCTACACACCGAAATTTTCCAGCAAAGATTAAATCTGAAGGGAGATTTCTTGTGGCTAAAACAGGAAAATACGCGGAAACAATAGGAAAGAACGAGCCCAAAGTTATTGTACAAAACAAATTTCCCCCTAATCCATTACTGACACCGGTCTGTGTCGATATTAAATGTCCCAACCGTCACACGTGTATGATGAAGGGGACAGCTACCTTCAGAATTCTTGGTGATATCTGTACCCGCAATTGTACATATTGTTATTTCCCGTACGGAAAACCGGAACCCGTCAACCCTGAAGAACCCCTGAATATCGCCCGGGCGGTTAAACACTTCAATTTAAAATACGTTACTATAACCTCAGTGAGCCGTGATGACTTATCTGACGGCGGAGCCTCTCAATTCGCTAATGTCGTCAACGCCATTCATGAAATCAGCCCGGATACCTCGGTAGAAATCCTGATTCATGATTTCAGCGGCAATGCCGATGCTTTAAAAATTATCGCGGATAGTAACCCGGAAGTAATTGCTCATAACTTCGATACCGTGCCCAGACTTTATGATGAAGTAAAACCTGAGACTGATTACTCCCGTTCTCTAGGCCTTTTAGAATCGCTTAAAAAATGGAACCCGGACATTGTGACCAAATCGGGTATGCTTCTGGGATTGGGAGAAAACGATTACGAAGTTATCAAGGTAATGGAAGAAGTAAAAGACTGCGGTTGTAACTGTCTTACCATCGGCCAGTATATGCCGCCTTCGGACCGGCATTTCGGTCTGGTGAGATATGTAACCTCTCAGGAATTTGACGACTACAAATCTCTTTCTTTACAGATGGGTTATCTTGCCGCTCGGTCCAGTCCGGTAGTCCGCTATTCCTTTGATGCCTACGAGATGTATAAAGAGATAGCCCAGTAAATTTACCGGAAATTATTCCTTCTGTTTTATTTTGCCGGTTGACGATTTGTTCATTTAATAGTACACTTGACCTAGTGGCAAAATATGTTAACCAGTAATAAATTATCCGTTCTTACCGCCAGTGCCGGATTCGATGTTTGCGGCGCCGAAGGAACCAGAAACCCCGACCCTTCACCTTTCCGTTTCCTGTATAAAGCAGCTTTGCCGCAGGGCGGGTCGGTCTGTCTCTTTAAAGTACTGCAGACCAACTCCTGTATGAACGACTGTGCTTATTGCAGCAATCAGGTAGGGCGGGACTGTCCCAGATTCACTTTCCAACCGGAAGAACTGGCAAAAACCTTTTTGGAACTACACCGGAA
>CAZJQF010000003.1:0-8293 GCA_964547925.1 uncultured Dehalococcoidales bacterium | reverse complement strand
GACCTTTTTAATGGCATTATCGAGCGGATGAAATGGGTTAAGCAGCTTACCGACCTTAACGGGAATCTAGCACCTTCCGGCCAGACGACCCAGTTCGTGGTCGGGGCAGCCGGCGAGACCGACCACGAGTTAATCGATACCACTCACGCTCTATATCAGGAAGTCGGTTTAAGACGGGCTTATTTCAGTGCATTTAAACCAATTTCTTACTCCCGTCTGGAAAACCGCCGTCCGACACCGCCGGGAAGAGAACACCGGTTATATCAGATTGATTGGTTGATGCGCGTTTATAATTTCCCGGTTAATGAAGTTAAATTAGCTCTTAATAATGATTTTCTACCGCTGCGTTCAGACCCTAAAATGATAATTGCGTGTAAAGAACCCTGGCTTTTCCCCGTGAATGTTAACCGCGCTAAGTATGAAGAATTGCTCAGAGTACCGGGCATCGGGCCGGTTTCCGCCGGCCGTATCATCGAAACCCGCAAAGATCACAGCATCGATTCTCTGGAGCAATTGAAAAAGATGCATGTCGTCGTGAAAAGGGCTAATCCCTTTATCTGGTTCAAGAGCATGCTGAGCAGCGAGAAGCAGCTCTCTTTTCTGCCGCAAATGGATGAGGAGGAAAGCGAACCGGAACCGACACTGGCATCAGTATGCCGTTAACATTAAGATAATTTGTGTCTCGTTGTTATTACCTCTATAATTTACCCAGATATTATTTGAAAGGAATCTAATATGTCAGTACCGGAAAGAACCAAAAAAGGCACTGCTTCCGGCTCGTTGGTCCGTAAGATGTTCGACGAAGGCCTGGTCTTCATTAAAAAATACGGCGCCGAAAACGTTTATGATTTATCTCTCGGCAACCCCATAACCGAACCGCCGCCTGAATTTAAAAGAGAACTGTTAAACTTTGCTCAGGATAAAACACCGGGCTTACACCGTTATATGGAAAATGCCGGTTATACGGATACGCGCGCCGCTGTAGCCGCCAATATCAAAAAGGAAACCGGCACCGATTTCACGGAAAACGATATCGTGATGACCTGCGGCGCTGCGGCTGCTCTTAATGTCGTATTTAGAACTATTCTCACGCCGGGTGATGAGGTAATCCTTTTTGCCCCTTTCTTCGCCGAATACGTTCATTACATTAATCACCACGACGGAGTACTTAAAATATGTCCGACCGATGATAACTTTCTTCCCCGCCTCGATGTTCTTGAAAAAACAATCGGCCCCAAAACCAGAGCTTTACTCGTTAATTCGCCGAACAATCCTTCCGGCGTAGTTTATGGCGAAAAAATTTTTCACGATATTGCAGAAGTTTTATATAAGAAACAAAAGCAATATGGTACGCAAATAATGCTTATTAGCGACGAAGCATACAGCCGTATATTATTCGACGGCCTGAAATACCAGTCGGTATGGCCGCATTATTCCGAGAGTATAGTGGTCACTTCACATTCCAAAGACCTGGCTTTGCCGGGCGAACGCATCGGCTACATTGCCATTCACCCCGATTGTACCGACAAAACCGACCTGATGAACGGCTTCATTTATTGTAACCGCACGCTGGGCTTTGTTAATGCTCCTGCCCTGATGCAGCGCATCGTGGCTAAGTTACAAGGCGTTTCGGTTTCCGCCGGAGAATATCAGAAGACACGGGATTATCTCTACAGCAACTTAACCGAAATGGGTTATTCTCTCGTCAAGCCTCAGGGAGCTTTTTACCTGTTTCCGAAGTCGCTGCAGGCTGATGATTTCGCTTTCGTACGCGAGTTAATGGAGGAAAGAGTTCTTACGGTTCCCGGACAGGGATTCGGCACGCCCGGCTACTTTCGTATCTGCTATTGCGTAGATAAAAGGACCATTGAAGGAGCCTTAGCTGGACTGAAGAAAGTGGCAGCTAAGTACCATAAATAACGTAATTTAACGCGGTATACTTGACATATTACTTAAATATATGATAGTTTAATCTCAATTGGAGTTTTTCTTTTAATGGCAGACACAAGTTATAAATTAGGATATCTGAAATTCATCTTTACCGGGCGCACACAGATGCGCTTGGGAAGGTATTTGTATAGATAATTAAGTTTTAATATTAATTTATTAAAGGATATTTAGTAATACCTCCCTGATTAGTTCGGGAGGTATTTTTTTTGAGGAAAATATAATGAGTCTAAAAACATATAAACCCATTGAAATTACACCGCATTTCTACCAGTTGGGGACGCACCCATTTCCGGCTTATCTTTCCGTCGGCAAAGACGCGATGATTATCGAGGGCGGTACCGGGGCTACTTCAGACATCGTCATCGACCAGATTCGACAACTCGGCATTACTCCTGAGCGGATAAAATATATCGCCCTGACTCACTCTCATTCCGACCATATCGGCGCCGTGCCCCGGTGGAAGGCAAAGTGGCCTCATCTGAAAATATTAGCCGGACCGATTGCCGACAGGTTGCTGCAAAAAGAGGGTGCGGTAAAGGAATTTATTGCGTCGGATAATATCATTTCGGAAATCGTACTGAAAAAGGGCGAAATCGAAGCCCTGCCCCCGGTCCTGAATAATTACGCCTTCCGTATCGATATTCCGGTTAATGAGGGCTATCAGATCGACCTGGGTAATGGTGTTACCTGGCAAATCCACGATATACCGGGACATTCTCTTTGCCACATTTCGTTATTTAATCCCGGTGAAGCAATTCTGGCCGTCGGGGACGCAACCGGCTTCTTCGTCCCGGAAAAGGGCTTGTATTGGCCGAATTATTTCAGCTCGTTAACGGATTACTGCAGCAGTATCAAAAAGCTGGCGGAAATCCCTGCTCGCATCGGCGTCTTAAGCCATAACGGCGTGGTTAACTCCGATGTGAAAAGATATTTGCAAAATGCATTGAACGCCACTAGAGATTATCACAATGAGATGATTACCAGACTGGCAAATGGTGAAAAAACGGAAAGCATCGCTCGTGATAAAGCGACATGGGTATCAACCCTGACCGATTATTTCCCGGTCGAACTAATGTATAATCTGGCGAAGGTTCTGATTTCACGTTCGAAATCAGCGGAAATTAAACCTGATATGTTTAATATAAAATAAAACAATCTCCGAAGGTTAATTAATTTTTGACTTATCTCCTTATGTTTGATAACCTAAAGAAAATGAAATATTAGTTAATATGGCATAGAAAAGGACAGAATTCATGAGAGAAAGAAGCTACCGACCGGGCACACTGACACCAAACTTTTATCTGTTGGGCACACCCCTGTATCCGGCCTATTTAGCGATGGGCGAAATCGGTATGATAATCGAAGGCGGCATTAGCGCCACCGCTCATTTATTAATGGACCAGATAAAAGAACTGAATATAGACCCGGAGAAAATTAAATATGTTACCTTAACGCACACACATCCGGACCACATCGGGGCTATTCCTTACCTCAAGAAAAAATGGCCTCACCTTCAGGTAATCGGCGGCGCTGTGGCAGCTAAACTGCTGCAGAGAGAGGAAGCCGTTAAGGAATTCCTGGGCGTCGATGCCAGTATAAATGAAAACCTGCTTATCCGCGGTGAAATTAATGAATGGCCGGAAGTCCTTGACAGCCACGCTTTCCAGGTAGATAGGGTGGTTACCGAGGGAGAAAAAATCGATTTGGGTAATGGCAATGTCTGGACGGCTTACGAAACACCGGGACACTCCTCCTGCCATATGTCATACCATAACGAGCAGGAGGGTATTACAGTCATCGGTGACGCCACCGGATTATACGACCCGATGCGCGATATCTTCTGGCCGAATTACTTCAATGCGTTGGATTCTTACTGTAACAGTATCAGGAAACTGGCAGCCTTACCGGCCCAGATTGGTGTCGTCAGTCATAACTATACGCTCGGTGACGTGAAGCACCATTTTTCTAAAGCGATAAAAGCTACTGAAGGCTTCCACAATAAGATGCTGGACAGGATTAAAAAGGGAGATAATCCGGACACGGTCACACTGGAGACGGCTAAATGGGTCTATACCTTTACCAACTTGCAGCCGTTTTCGGTCATTCACGGCCTGACCAAGTTAATGTTAAAACGCTCTCAGGCTGTCGCCGGAAATCCCGACTTATTTAAATTTTAATCGAAAACTTATTATTGTATTTGATATTGAAGGGGAGGAAATATAATGGAACCGACAAAACGTCTCGAAATTAAAGCATCCAAACAGCTTAAAGACCTGATGGCAAAACATTTCTTTGAAATCGATGAAGCTGCGCGTACGAAGAATAAAAAGGTAGCCTGGTGCACCAGCGTCGGGCCGGCCGAACTTGCTATGAGTATGGGCTTCCTGGTCTATTACCCGGAAAACCACGGCGCGATGATTGGTTCGACACGTCTGGCGGCGGATTATATTCCCTACGCCGTCGCTAGCGGTTACTCCCCGGAAATCTGCTCTTATCTTACCAGCGATATCGGCGGTTATTTGAAAGGTGAAACCCCTCTGACTAAAGCCTACGGGATTAAAAGTATTCCGAAACCCGATGTTTTACTCTATAACACTAACCAGTGCCGGGACGTATTTGACTGGTTCAGCTTCTACGCCAAAGAGTGGAAAATCCCGATGATGGGTATTAATACCCCTCGGCAATTACAATCCGTCCGTGAAGATGTGGTTAAACTTATTGCGGCCCAGGCTCAGGAAATGGTTCCTGGTCTGGAACAGATAGCCGGACGTAAATTCGATATCGATGAATTCCGTGAAATTATAAGACTCTCCCGGAAATGCTCCGATTTATGGTATGAAGTCCTCGATACCGCTGCGGCGAAACCGTCACCGTTGACCTTCTTCGATGCCTGTATTCATATGGGTCCCGCTGTGGTTATGAGGGGACGGCAGGAAACCATCGACTATTATAACGTGCTGTTACCGGAATTAAAGGAACGGATTGCACAGGGAGTTGCCGCCGTGGAAGGTGAAAAACACCGTTTCTGGTGGGAAGGTATGCCGGTATGGGGTAAGCTGCGCGGTATGAGCGAACTTTTCACCCGGTTAAAAACCTGTGTCGCCGCCAGTTCCTACTGCAGCAGCTGGATTTTCTCCGCTTTCGACCCGAAGGACCCCTTTACCAGTATGGCCCGGGCCTATACCTCGCTTATAAACACGCAGGATGATAATGCGAAAGAAAAGTATATCGCCGATAAAATCGAACATTTCGGTCTCGATGGCGTTATCTACCATGATTCTAAGACGTGTCCCAATAATACCTTCAACCGTTACGGTTTAGCGGAACGTCTCAGTAAGAGAACCGGCGTCCCGCATCTGGTAATTAACGGCGACCTTAACGACCTGCGCTGCTTCTCTGAAGAACAGACCATCACTAACGTTGAGGCTTTCGTCGAACAAATCGAAGAGTCAAAGAAGTGAAATTATACGCCGGTATCGATTTAGGCAGCTGCACCACGAAAGCCGTGGTAATCGATGAACAGGATAATATTTTAGGCAGCCACGTTTTACGCTCCGGAGTCGATTATAAAGGCGTGTCCGAGCAGGTTTTGACGGTCGCGTTAAACGGACGGGAACGGAAAAACCTGTCGGTAGTCGCTACAGGCTACGGCAGACACAGCATCGATATTTCCACCAGCGTGAAAACGGAGATTGCCTGTCATGCTAAAGGCGGCTTTCATTATGCCAAAAAAGCGTTTACCCTTGTCGATATCGGCGGTCAGGATACCAAAGTAATCGTTGTCGATGCCACCGGTCACCGTAAAGATTTTAAAATGAACCGTAAGTGTGCCGCGGGCACCGGTACATTTATCGAAGAGATTGCGGTCCGCATCGGCATTCCATTAAGCTCAATGAATAAATTAGCCTTTGAGGCTAAAACCCGGATTAAAATTGGGAGCTTCTGCACGGTTTTTGCCTCTACGGAAATCCTATCTCATATCCGGGCTGGTGTTTCAATTCCCGACCTGGTCCGCGGCGTCTTCGAATCCGTGGTCGACCGCGTGATGGAAATGCTGCCTTTATCCGAAACGATAATGCTTTCCGGTGGCGTGGTGGAATTTAACCCGATTGTAGCGGAAATCTTTAAGGAACGGGTGAAAGCCGAAATAATTATCCCGCCCCATCCGCAGCTGACCGGCGCATTCGGTGCCGCTTTGTTCGCCAAAGAGCTTTAATTACTTTTCCGGGCAGTCCGGCAAATATCGCTAAGGCAGCAATTCGTACAGTCGGGCTTCTTCCAGCAGGCTTCTTTCCCCAACCTGACCAGTAGAGCATGATATTCGTTGAACAGCTTTACCTCACCGGGTAAATTATGCATAAAATACTGCTGAAATTCCGTATAGCCGCTTTCTTCAGAAAGCAAACCGATACGGCTGATTATCCGTTTTGTATAAGCATCGATGACGAATACCGGTCTGTTCAAGGCATACAGGAGAATTGAATCAGCAGTTTCGTTACCGATGCCGTGTATGGAAAGAAGCTGATTCCTTAATTCTCCAATTTTGATTTCGGACAAGTTATTTAAATCATTCCGGTAATTATTACTCAGCCATTCAACAAACGCCTTCAGTTTCTTCGCTTTCGCATTATAATAACCACTCGGTTTAACTAGCTGTGCCAGTTCTTCTAACGGTATTTCTAATATTGCTGAGGGAGAAAGTACTCCCGCCGATTTAAGATTACTGATAGCTTTTTCCACATTCGTCCAGGCCGCCGATTGGGTCAAGATTGCCCCAACGATAATTTCAAACGGAGAATCACCGGGCCACCAGTGCTGCGGCCCGTATGCGGCAAATAACCTTTGATATATTTCCGATATTATTTGGCGTGATTGATGTGTCATATTTTTAACCCGTTTTATACTATTACATAGCGAATTGCTGAATCAATCGTGAGATTGTGTTAAAATATTTATCGAACTGTATTTCGAGGAAAATGATTAAATGAGCAAAACAAAAGTAGGTATCATTAATGTCACCGGCTATGTCGGTGTTGAACTGGCACGGCTATTATGCCGCCATCCGGGTATCGAGCTGGTCTCGATTACCGGACGGAGTGCCGCCGGACAAAAAATAGCTAAAGTATTTCCCAACCTTGCTTGCATGGATATGACTATTGAACCCAAGCTGGGCAATGTCGATTTGGTATTTTCCGCTATGCCGCACGGGGAAAGCGCGGCGGAAGTTATCCCTCTTATCAATGCCGGTAAAAAAGTCATCGATATGAGCGGCGATTTCCGGCTGCAGGACCCGCTGGAATGGCAAAAATGGTACGGCCACGTTCATTCCGATACGGAGATGCTGAAAAAAGCCGCTTATGGTCTTTCTGAACTGCACGCTGAAATAATCAAAAAGGCTCAGCTTGTGGCGAATCCGGGTTGCTATTCTACCGGAGCAATTCTGGCGCTCGCACCCGCCGCTAATGCTGGTATCCTAGAGCCCGATATTATTGTCGACAGCAAATCCGGTGTTTCCGGAGCCGGACGCACGCTTAAGCTCAATACCCATTTCTGCGAAGCCGATGAAGACGTTTGTGCCTATTCGGTGGAAGGCCACCGGCTGATGCCGGAAATTGTCCAGGAAATCGGATTGTTAACCGGTTTCGACCCGAAAATTACCTTTATGCCTCATCTGATTCCGATGAACCGGGGTATTTTGAGTGCCTGTTACGCCACGTTAAAAGCCGGTAAGACGGGCAGTAACCCGAAAGAATACGTTAATAAAGTTTATCAGGAATTTTATGCGGATAAACCGTTTGTAAAAGTAGTCGAGGCTCCCCCCCATACCAAGCATGTTCAGGGCTCGAATTATACTCATATTTATACCACGGTAGATTCCCGGACCGGCAAGCTCATCATGCTTTCGGTTATCGATAATCTGGTCAAGGGAGCTGCCGGACAGGCCGTCCAGAATATGAACCTGATGCTGGGTCTTCCCGAGACCACCGGTATCGATATGCCGGCTATGTTCCCGTAACCTTTCTGTCAGGTTAAAATATTGTACCGAATGTCATTCTGAGGAGTGACGCGACGAAGAATCCGTATTAGATACGGAGACTGTATATTTTAAGTTTACGCTCAGGTTAAGGTTTGGCTATATCGACACCCTTCATGAGTATGTGGTCGTACATCGTACCGGACGCCTTGTTTAACTCCATCACTTCGACCAGTTTTTTATACTGTCCGCCCTTAATACCCTCACCGATGATATAAGCACCTTCCGCCGCTTCTTTAGCTACTTTAGCTTTTCGGCCTACAAGCCGTACCGGTGCGTATTTACCGAGCCGTTTCGTCAGTTCTGCCG
>CAZJQF010000002.1:33121-56524 GCA_964547925.1 uncultured Dehalococcoidales bacterium | reverse complement strand
TTACAAACTGGGTAGTTTTTAAATCAGCCGGAATTCTGTCATTAAAATCAGCCGGAAAATCGAGAAAGCCGATTTCCACCATTTTCCGGTAGATTAAATCTTTCTCTTCTTGCGTTAAGTTTAAGGCAACGGTTATCGAAGGATCGGTAATCATATCTTTAGTGAACGTATTCTGAAAAGTATCCAGGATGTTTCCGGCGGTAACTCCGTATTTGAAGATGAAATTAAAGCCGGAATTTCCCGTGATATCAGGAGTCGTAATTGTGGTCGCTACAGGTTTTAAACAACCTGACATACATACGAGAAGGGAAAGTATTAATAAAAAATATATTCCTTTGCGTTTCACCGGAACCTTCTTAAGAGACAATTTTCTCTGTTATTCTCTCATAGTCCCAGTAAAACTACAATAGCCTGCTACAGGTCTTTTGCCATATACGGCCCGAGCAGGTAATAGCCTTCCGAACGGTAGTATTCCCGGGCTCCCACCCCGCTTAAGACGAGAATACGGTGCAGGCCGAATTCCTCGCGGGCGACGCGTTCCGCCTCACTGAGCAACGCTTTGCCGTAGCCTTTATGCTGGGCGGCATTCGTGTCCGAGTCTTTTAACCGCACCTCCAGCCCGAAAACATGCAGTTCGCGGATGATGGCGGTCTTTTCTCCGGCTTTTATGTTGGGCAAAATGGGTTGAGAATGAATCCTCAGCCGTAACAGTCCGAACAGCGTCTCTTTCTCATCCTCGAAGGAAAGGAATATCTCTGTGCCACCGGCGGCTTCGTAGTCGGTCCTGACCAGCTGCGGGGTACTGATTTGCCATTTCGCCCGGCGGCGGTGGCCGTATTCCCGGCACCGGATGCACCGGCACTGGATATTCTGCTCGGCCATTTTCTCCCGGACGATATCCCGCAGGGAATCTTTCGGCCCGGCCGTGATAAATTTCGAGGGAATATCCCTCAACACCCGGGCGATACGGACATATTTGGGAATTATAGCTTTTATTTGTATGGTTAAATCAACCATCGTGGGGTTGTCATACGGTTTATACCGCCCTTCCTGCCACCACTTCTCCAACTCCGTGCCCTCGACAACCGCCGTGGGATAGAGTTTCAAACCGTCCGGTTGAAAACGGGGGTCGGTAAACAATATTTTCGCCATCGCCAGGTCTTTTTCCGGCGAGGTTCCGGGCAATCCGGGCATCAAATGATAATAAACCTTAAAACCGTGATTACGCAGGAGTGCGGTCGCTTCAACAACGTCTTTAACCGTATGTCCCCGCCGCACCAGCTTATAGATTTCGTCATCGGGGGCCTGGACGCCTAATTCGACACGGGTGGTGCCCCATTCCAGCATCCGTGCCACTTCCGCCTCCCCGCACCAGTCCGGACGCGTTTCGATGCACAATCCGGTACAGCGGTTATTCGCCGTCTCGTTAATCTGCTGAGCCTCGGCTAGTGAAGCGGATTCGACGCCGTTCAAAGCATCGTAAGCGTCTTTGATAAACTGGTACTGGTAGTCCACCGGCGTAGCTAAAAAGGTGCCGCCCATCACTATCAATTCGATTTTATCCGTGGGATGTCCCATATCGGCAAGCACATTAACCCGCAGATTGACCTGCCGTTTGGTATCGAATTCACAGGCCCGGGCGCGGAAGACCGCCGGAGACTCCGGGGTATAGCTCTGGGGAGAACCTTCGTAGGTGGGGCAGTAAACGCATTTACCCGGACAGCCCATCGGCTTGGCCATAACGGCCACCGGTGTTACGCCTGATATCGTACGCGTTACCTTCTTTAATGCCACGATTCCAGTTTAACACTCCCGTCCCGTATCTCTCAAACGCCCTTCTTGTCATGCCAGCGTAGGCTGGTATCCAGGCCGGAGTGGGGACTGGGCGCTGAAAACTGACATTGCTTTTTAGATGCTTGCCAAACGTGCTATATTAAAGGATATTCGCAAATGAGGCAAAACTTTGGCTGAAAACGTCTTCGACCGCATCGCACCGGGCTGGTACGGCTTCCGGCATCACACGATTTTCCGTATCGAACTTGAAGCTCTGGCTAAAAAGTGGCAATCGGGCAAGCTGCTGAACGTCGGCTGCGGCCACGGCCCTGATTTTATCCCATTCAAAGACCACTTCGAACTGTACGGCATCGATTCTTCCCCGGAAATGCTTAAATACGGGCAGAAATACGCCCGAAAATATGATTTTGCCGCAAATTTAGGACTGGCTGATGCCGCGGACTTACCCTTCCCGGACAATTATTTCGACTGGGCTATCGCTGTGGCTACCTACCATCATTTGAAGGATAGACCAACACGGCTCAAGGCACTGGCGGAATTAAAACGGATACTGAAACCGGGCGGTGAAGCGTTCATCACGGTCTGGAACCACCGGCAGCCGCGGTTCTGGTTAAAAAAGTCGGATACGCTGGTGCCCTGGCGGATTAAAGAAGAGGTAGTCCAGAGGTATTACCATCTTTTTTCTTACGGCGAAATCGAAAAGCTGGTCAAGCAGGCAGGATTCAAGATACTGAAATCATCCTCCGAAAACTCCTACCGCTGTCCGGTGAAATATTTCTCCCGCAACATCTGTTTATTAGTTAAAAAAACAGGATAAACCGACTCCCCGCCTGATACCCTTTTTATAAAATATTGATTTATTGGTAGTATTTGACATTGGTAGTATTTTATATTTTCAAATAAGGAGGCTAATTATGCCTGTCGTCATCGTCGAATGGTGGGAAGGCCGCACGGTGGCCCAGAAAAAACAGGTTATCGAGGGCATCACGGAAGTAATGAAAAAAGTCGGCATTCCGGCGGAAGCGACCCATATTATCATTAAAGATAATCCCAAGACCAACTGGGGCACCGCCGGTAAGCAGTGTTCGGAGCAATAGCCTTTCTTCACCTGCCGCAGAAATCAATCAATTGGCAATTATGGCGAATCCTTTACGAATTACGGTATAATTGAATTTGTTATTTCGAGGAAAACCTGTGGACATTAGCGATTTAAAGAAAAAAATTATTGAAAATGTCGAGGCACAGCGGGCGGCTCTCCGTGAGCTGTGCCTGAAAATCCACGCCAACCCGGAACTCGGCCTGCACGAAGAAAAGGCCGCCGGATGGCTGACGCAATATCTGGAAACCAACGGCTTCCTGGTAGAACGCGGCGTTTACGGATTTCCGACGGCTTTCCGGGCAGTTTACGGCAAGGGCAAACCCGTTATTGCGTTTGTCGCGGAATATGACGCACTGCCTAAAGTAGGGCACGCCTGCGGCCACAACCTTATTTGTACTTCGGCGGTAGGAGCAGGAGTGGCAGCTAAAATCGCCGCAGACGAATGCTCCGGCACGATACAGGTTATCGGGACGCCGGCGGAAGAGCTTATCGGCGGCAAAATCGAAATGGCTGAAAAAGGCGCTTTTAACGGTCTGGACGCGGTCATGCTGGTACACCCCGGGGTGTTGGATATGACCACGGCACATGCGTTAGCCTGTATAACACTGAATGTGGAATTTTACGGCAAATCAGCCCACGCAGCCGCGGAACCGGAACTCGGGCGTAATGCGCTGGAAGCCATGATTCTTTCGTTTAACGCTATCAATTCATTAAGGCAACACGTAAAACCGTCAACCCGTATTCACGGCATTATAACCGACGGTGGGGTTGCCGCAAATATTATTCCGGAACATAGTGCCGGCACTTTCCTGGTACGTTCCGAAGAAGATTCTTATTTAAATGAACTCAGAAAACGGGTATTAGATTGTTTTACCGGAGCTGCCGCCGCTACCGGGACCCGTTTGGATTACAGCTGGAACCATCATTACGCCCCGATGCGTAATAATATGGTTTTAGCTCAAATCTTCGGGCAAAATATGACGGCCGTAGGGCGTGTACCCACCCCGGAGCCGCCGGGAACCATGGGCAGTACCGATATGGGGAACGTCAGCCAGGTTGCCCCGGCTATCCATCCGTTTATGGCCATCGCCCCGGAAAATATGCCTTCCCATTCTCCTGAATTCGCCGCTGCCGCCGCTTCTGAAAACGGCATTAAAGGTATGCTGGATGCCGCCGCCGTAATGGCAATGACCGCCGCCGATTTACTAACCAATCCTGAATTGATGAACCGGGTCAAAGCAGAGTTCAAATAACGATGGTTACGGTAGGCATTCCGCGGGCGTTAGCTTATTATCAATATTATCCGATGTGGCGGACCTTTTTTACGATGCTGGGCGCCGATGTCGTGGTTTCCCCGCCGACCACGCAGAAAATGCTGGCGGACGGAGCGGCCAGAGTCGTGGCGGACACCTGTCTGCCGGCGAAAGTATATCTGGGGCATGTCATTTCACTGGCTGACAAGTGCGATTACATGTTTATCCCGGTTATCCGCAGCATCAAACCCAAGGTCTATAATTGTGCCAAATTCCTCGGCCTGCCGGATATGACGCGGGCGGTCGTGCCCGAATGCCCCCCGATTCTGGAAATCGATTTCGATGTTAATAAAGGGGCGAAAAAGATTTACGACTCGATATATAAAATCGCCCGGCCGTTATCCAATAACAAAGGCGATATCAAGCAAGCCGCGGTAAGCGCCTGGGAAGCCCATATTCACTTTCATAAATTAATGGTAAAAGAAGGGCTGACCCCGTTACAGGCTCTCAGCCTGATGTACGAAAAGACGAGTCCGGAAATACCGCAGGACCGTAAAATAACCATCGGACTTATCGGGCATCACTATTTGATGTATGACGAACTCATAAGCCACCGGTTGCTGCAGCGTCTGGAAAAAGCCGGCTGCCGTATCGTAACGCCGGATATGTCGAAGCCGGAACAGCTTGAGGCGGAAACGAAACGTCTTGCCGGCCGGGCTTACTGGACCTGGGAAGAAGAAGTTATCGGTGCGGGAGGCTATTATCTTTCGAATAAAACGGATGGCATTATCGGAGTAATGGCTTTCGGCTGCGGGCCGGACTCGCTGATGATGGATACGGTCCACCGCGAGGCCGCCAGATTGCGGAATATTCCTTTTATGAACCTGACGTTGGAAGAACATACTGCCGAGGCCGGTATCATTACCCGGCTGGAAGCTTTCCTCGATATGATTTACCGCCGCCGGCGGAGGGTAAAATGCGCGTAAGCCTGCCCCATATGGGAAATATGTACGTCCCGATGAAGACGTTGCTGCGGGAGCTCAACGTCGATACGGTCATCCCTCCGATGAACAGCCAGCGGACGATGTCTTTAGCTACAAAATATTCCCCGGAAGGATTGTGTATCCCTTTCAAACTGACACTGGGTAATTTTATCGAAGCGGCGGAGCTCGGTGCGGATACCCTGCTTATGGCCAGCGGTCACGGCACCTGCCGCCTGGGGACTTACGCTAAAACACAGGAGAAAATACTGCACGACCTCGGCTATAACGTGGAAATGATTGAACTGGGGGTCGCGGAAAATAAACTGGCCGGCTTTATGGAACTGACCAAGCGGATTTCGAATAATGCTCCTTGGCGGAAAATAATTCCGGCTTTTCGCTTCGGCATTGCCAAGATGGATTATATCGATGACATCGAAAGAGCCATGCAAAAAATACGCGCCCGTGAGGCGGTGAAAGGCACGGCCTTCAGAATTTACTCCAAAGCGGTTAAAGCCATCGACGATGCCGCCGGTATGAGTTCGTTAAAAAAAGTTAAAAAGGACTATCTCGATCAACTGGCACAGGTACCGCTAAACGGTAACAGCCGGCCGATTAGAGTATGCATCGTCGGGGAGTTTTACGTGGTTTTAGAGCCGTTTTCCAATCTCGATGTGGAAAATGAGCTCGGCAAACTCGGTGTCGAAGCCACCCGCAGCCTTTATATTTCCGAATGGCTGAAGTTCGGTTTGTTTTTCGGGGTATTAAAGAAATTCCGCAAAGATAAGAATGCGATATTACACGAGGCAGCGATGCCTTACTTAAAACGCGATATCGGCGGCGAGGGCTGGGAAACGGTGGGGCATAAAGTTATCGGCGGCGAGCATTATGACGGTCTGGTGCATCTGGCTCCATTTACCTGCATGCCGGAAATCGTCGCCCACAATATTATGTCATCTACCAGAGAGAATATCCCTGTGCTGACGATTTTCTGTGACGAGCAGATGGGCAAGCAGGGGATGCTTACGCGCGTGGAAGCCTTCGTCGATTTGTTGAAAAGACGGCGGGAAAAGTTTAAGAATTAAAGGGATTCGGGAGAAATCGTGGAAGCGTATTTAGGTATTGACGTCGGTTCGGTAACGACCAAATTTGCGGTCATCGACCGCACCGATAATTTAGTCAGCAGTCTTTATCTGCCGACACAGGGAAAACCGATAGAGACGGTCCAATTCGGACTGAAGCGGATTAACGAACAGTTATGTAAAGACGTGGAAATCTGTGGCGTCGCCACGACTGGCAGTGCCCGGTATCTGGCGGGTGTCATCGTCGGTGCCGATCTGGTGAAAAACGAGATTACCAGCCACGCCGTTGCCACCCTCCATTACTATTCTGACGTGCAAACGATAATCGAAATCGGCGGTCAGGACAGCAAAATTATCATCATCCGGGACGAAATTGTGACGGACTTCGGGATGAATACGGTCTGTGCCGCCGGTACCGGCAGCTTTCTCGACCACCAGGCCCAGCGTCTGAATTTAAGTATCCAGGATTTCAGCGAACGGGCTTTAACCAGTAAGACTCCCGTCAGGATTGCCGGACGGTGCACGGTTTTCGGCGAATCGGATATGATTCACAAACAGCAGATGGGACACCGCACGGAAGATATTATTTACGGTCTGTGCCAGGCACTGGTCCGGAATTATCTGAATAATGTCGGGTTAGGCAAAGAAATCAAGCCGCCGGTCGTATTCCAGGGCGGGGTTGCTTTCAATCAGGGTATTATCAAGGCGTTCCGCGAGGAACTTAAAACCGACTTAATCGTGCCCGAACACCACGAAGTTATGGGAGCCATCGGGGCGGCCTTGCTGGTACACGAAGAAATGAACCAGACGAAAAACAAAAGTGTATTCAAGGGTTTCGGTATCAGTGATATTCAATATCAGACATCTTCCTTCGAGTGTAAGTCCTGTACTAACCTGTGTGAAATTGCCCAGTTATCCGTGAATAAAAAGGTGCTGGCGAGGTGGGGCGGCCGGTGTGATTTGTGGGAAAGAACCGCCGACACGAAATAGTATTTTGCATTTTCCGTTTATCATTTAACATTTATCGTTTTTAGAATTTTACGTTTAATCGATAGGGCTATTTTTAAGTACCTGAAATTTGCTATGATTTAAGAACCGGGTATCGGATATCAGTAGAGGAAAATTATGATTGTTGCGGTTGATGCGGCGGGCGGCGATTTCGCCCCTCACGAAGTAGTCAAGGGTGCCATCAAAGCCGCCGAGGAATACAAAGTAGAAATCGCTCTGGTCGGTAAGAGCGATATACTTCACGTGCTGGCCGGCAAATATCTCAAAAAATTGCCCGTAACCTTCGTTGAAGCAAGCGAGGTAATCGGATTTACCGAACATGCCGTTCACGGAGTACGTTCCAAGCCGGATTCTACGATTGTCGTCGGCATCAATCAGTTAAAAGAGGGCAAAGCTGACGCTTTTGTTTCCGCGGGACATTCGGGCGCGGTGTTTGCGGCATCGATGATGCTTCTGGGTAAAATCGAGGAAATCCCGCGTCCCGCGATAGGCTGTTTCATCAACCTGGACCCGAGTAAGCTGGCTTTCCTTATCGATGCCGGGGCGAATGTAGAATGCCGCCCGGAACATCTGGTCTGGTTTGCCCATATGGGCAGCCTGTACCTCAGCCAGATTTACGGCATCGAATCCCCCAAAGTGGGTTTATTGAGTAACGGGGCGGAGGAAACGAAGGGCAACTCTTTAATCGTGGAAGCCCACCGGCTTTTAAAAAATTCCAAGTTGAATTTCATCGGAAATATCGAAGGCCACGATATTATGCAGGGAACGGCGGAGGTAATCGTTACCGACGGATTTACCGGTAATATTATCCTCAAGACCGTGGAAGGCATTTACGATAACTGGCTGTCTTCGATGAAGCTGTCCAACCAAAGAGTCGCCAAAGCCTACCGCCAGTCGGTCCAATCCCTGAACCGTGACGTGGGTATGGAATCATGGGCGAAAAAACTGGACTTCCGCGAGTACGGCGGTGCCTGTTTACTCGGCGTCAACGGCAATGTCATCATTTCCCACGGCCGCAGCCAGGCCAAGGCTATTAAAAACGCCATCGGACTGGCTATCAGGACGGCAGAACGTTCGGTGCCTGAGCGAATTAAGGAGGAGAAAAGTGACTAAATTACTCGAAGTAAATGCAGCTAACTTTGATAAAGAGGTAATACAATCGAAAATACCGGTGCTCGTGGATTTCTGGGCACCCTGGTGCCGCCCGTGCATGATGACCGCACCGATTCTCGATGAGCTTGCCCCGGAGTATACCGGCAAGCTGACCTTCACCAAAATGAACGTCGATGACAACCAGGAATTAGCCAGACGTTACGGCGTAATGTCTATTCCGAATCTGATTGTCTTCAAGGACGGCAAACCAGCCGCTCAGGTCGTCGGTTTCAAACCTAAAACAGAGCTAAAACGCACTCTGGATGGAGCGATTGGTTAAAGAACTTAAAGTAACTATTATCTTCGACAGCCGGAAAAAACAATGCGAGGGCAAATGCGGTCCGGACTGGTCTGCCGGTGAAATAATAAATATCGCCGGACAGCGGGTAGCGGAGCGGTTCGGTAAATCGGTTACCCTGGAGTCGTTGGACCTGGCGGCGGTAAATGAAAAAACTACCGACTGGGAGAAAAGGGTTAAAAACGAAAATCTGAACTTACCTTTGCTGGTTATCGATGATGCAATCAGAATTCCGGGGGAATTCGATATCCGGCAAATGATGGATGCCATCGAAGTGGAGCAGGAAATATATGGAACGTAATTATGATGTAATTATCATCGGCGGCGGCCCTGCGGGACTTACCGCCGGTCTCTATACCTCACGCGACCGGTTGAATTCTTTAATCATCGAAAAAGGCTTTTTCGGCGGCCTTATTGCTACGGCGGAATGGGTGGAAAATTATCCGGGCTTCCCGGACGGAGTCAGCGGTTTCGATCTGGCCGAGTTAATCCGTAAACAGGCGGCCAAATACGGTCTGCAAACCCTTAACGCCGATGTAACAGGGGCTGAATTAAAAAACCAAGAGAAAGTAATCCAAACCAGCGAAGGTGATTTCCGGGCAAAAGTCGTTATCATCGCAACCGGTTCGGAGCGTTCGAAGCTGGGTGTCCCCGGTGAAGAGGAGTTCCTCGGTAAGGGCGTCTCATTCTGTGCCACCTGCGACGCCGCCTTTTTCCGCGATTTACCGGTAGCCGTTATCGGCGGCGGCAATGCTGCTGTTACCGAAGCCATGCACCTGACTCATTTCGCTTCGAAGGTGATGGTAATTCACCGCCGCGACCAGTTGCGAGCGACGCGCGTCGTCCAAGAAAAAGCGCTGGCTAACCCGAAAATCCAATTCATCTGGAACACCGTCGTCGAAGAAATCTCCGGCGATAAAGCCGTTAAAAACCTGAAACTCCGAAACGTAAAAACCGGAGAAAAGTCCGTTCTGGAGACAGCTGGTGTCTTCGTTTCTACAGGCTTAAAACCGAATACCGGTTTCCTGGCCGGTAGTTTACCGCTCGACGACAGCGGGCGCATTGTTACCAATGACAGAATGGAAACGGCCACACCCGGTGTCTATGCCTGCGGTGATGTCCGCCGCAACGCGGGGATGCAGGCCATTTGTTCCGCCGGAGAAGGGGCTACCGCCGCCATTTATGCCCAAAAATATTTAAGCGAGCATTAGCTTAAGATATTCGGGAGGCTTGCCATGGAAGGGAAAGTGCTGGTTGCTTACGGTTCCAAATACGGCGCGACCGAGGGTATCGCCCGGAAAATCGGTGAGGTTTTGCAGCAGGAAGGCTTCCAGACCGATATCCTGTCCGCCAAAAATACAAAATATGTCAGCGGTTATAAAGCCGTTATCATCGGCAGCGCCGCTTATATGTTCCAGTGGCGGAAAGAAGTCGCCGACCTGTTAAAAAAGAACGCGGTAGAATTAGCCTCCAAACCGGTCTGGCTGTTTACCAGCGGCCCGCTCGGTGAAGAGGATGCCGAAAAACAAATGGATGGCAAAATCGTGCCCACTTCGCTGCAGCCGGTTGTGGAAGGCATCAAACCCCGCAGCATTACCGTTTTTCACGGCGCCGTCGATATGAATAAGTTGAATTTCTTCGAGAAATTCATTTTCCAGAGAGTGAAATCACCCATCGGGGATTTCCGGAAATGGGACCTTATTACCGCCTGGGCTAAAAACATCGCCGGCGAACTAAAGAAAATAGGGTAATCCTGTTTGCTCGCACCTTCCGGAACTCAATGAGTAGATGTCATTCTGCGATTTTAAACCCTGAAAATAATTGCTTATAAGGCCTTTTCACTGGTAAACTGGCGCAGTATAATGTAATGTATTCTTTTTAGCGAGGGGAATTATGAAGGTTATTTTTATCCGTGACGTTACTAATGTGGCTAAAGCCGGTGATATAAAGAATGTACCGGATGGTTATGCCCGCAACTACCTTATCCCGAAAAAGCTGGCGGTACTGGCTGACTCCCAGGCGACGACCCAGCATGCTCAGGTATTGATTAAAGAACAGCGGGAGGCCGCCGCGAAACTCGGCGAACTGACCGCTCTGGCGAAAGAAGTTGAGGGAAAAGAGGTGACCCTGAAAGCCCGCGCCGGTAAGGAAAAGTTATTCGGCTCGATTACCAGTGCCGATATCGCCGCTGCTTTGGAAGCGGAGTATAAGCTGGTTGTCGATAAGAAAAAGATAGATTTAGCCGAACCTATTCACCAGCTGGGCAGTTATGAAGTTACCGTGCGTTTCAATGCCGATTTGAATCCCAAGATTAAGGTTAACGTGGTAGAGGAGACCGAGAAGAGTGCCGAATGAGAAGCTCCCGCCTCATGATATTGATGCGGAAGAAGCGGTTATCGGTTCGCTGTTAATTGACGGAACATCCCTGTTTAAAATTACCGTTAATTTGCAATCGTCCGATTTTTACAGCGAGCGTAATATGCTGCTGTTCGAGACCTGCCAGTCTCTGTACCAGCGCAATGAATCGATTAACCAGATAACGGTGGCCCAGGAACTGGCTCGCAAAGGCCGTCTGGAAACCTGCGGCGGCGCCGCTTATCTCAGCCATCTCATCTCGATATGTCCGACCTCACTGGATATCGATACCTACGCCCAGATAGTCTCCCGCCTTTCCATGATGCGCCGGTTAATAACTGCCGGGGCTCAGATTTCCGATATCGGCTACCAGTCCGACCCGGATGTCGATGGAGCTTTGAGCAAAGCGGAAGACCTGCTATTCCGGATGCATCACGGTAAAAGCCAGGACTTCCAGCCGATACGGTCGGTCCTTGATAAATATTTTGAGCCGGGTAACGAGCTAAGTGAAGAAGAAGCGGAACTGGGACACCCGCACGGATTGGTCACCGGTTTTACCGGATTGGACGAACTTTTAGGCGGTCTGCAGCGTTCCGATTTGATAATTTTGGCCGCCCGTCCCAGCATGGGCAAAACGAGCCTCGCTCTAAACATCGCCCGTAATATCGCCGTCCAGCAAAAAGGCACCGTCGCCATGTTCAGCCTGGAAATGGCCTGCGAGCCGCTGGTGCTGCGTTTATTATCCAGCGAGTCCGGCGTGGACACCAAACGCATCCGCCTCGGGGTACACCAGACCGAAGCGGAAGAAAAGCAAATTATGGAAGCTACGGGCATCCTCTCCGAAGCCCCGATATTCATCGACGATTCGCCACGGCAGCGGGTCGTTGAAATCAGAAGCAAAGCCCGCCGCCTTCACTTCGAACGGGGTATCGATTTATTGATTATCGACCACCTCGGCTTGATTCAGGGAGACGGCCGGTGGGAAAACCGGGTGCAGGAAATCAGTTACATTTCACGTTCGCTTAAAGCGATTGCCCGCGAACTGAACGTGCCGCTGATTGCTCTCTCCCAGCTCAGCCGTGCCTCGGAATGGCGTGCCTCGCACCGGCCGCAGCTTTCCGATTTGCGAGATAGCGGCAGTATCGAACAGGATGCGGATATCGTATCATTTATTTACCGTGATGAATATTATTTTAATTCCCGCGAGGAATGGGAACGGGAGCATCCGGATGCGCCTTACCCGCCGCCGGCGGAACTTATCGTCTCTAAACACCGCAACGGACCCATAGGAACAATCCATTTAAAATTTCTGCCAAATCTCGCCCGTTTCGAAAATGTGCTCAATGAACAGCCCGTAATACAATGAAGCAGTTTAACGGTTTTCCCGAAAAGAATAAATTTACGCCCATACCCAATATTTTTTTCAGTACGGTCTTACCGGAAATATCGGATATCGGCGAATTAAAGGTAACCCTGCATTTATGGGAAATGCTGTATCCTAAAAAAGGGAGCCCGAAATTCGTCAGCCGGAGCGAATTGTTAAATGATATTGCCCTGCTGAAAAGCCTGAAGGGGCTGGGGAAAGAACCGGAAGCGGGATTAAATGAAGCCCTGAAACTGGCTGTCGAAAGAGGCACGGTATTAAGGGTAACTCTGGATAATAACGGGACGGCGGAAGATATTTACTTACTGAATACGGCACAGGACAGGCAGGCTGTAGAGAAAATCCGGTGCGGCGAGTTGCAGATAACCGGACTGGAGACTCCGAAAACACCAGCCAACCTGCCGGAAGAGCAGCCGAATATCTTCCGGTTATACGAAGAAAATATCGGGATACTGACCCCGATGGTGGCTGATGAGCTGCGGGAAGCGGAAAAGCTTTACCCGGCTGATTGGATACGGGACGCTTTTAAAGAAGCGGTAATCGGCAACAAACGGAACTGGCGTTCTATCGCCAGGATATTGGAACGGTGGACAACCGAAGGTAAAAGTGATGGAACACATCGGCGATATCTTAAAGAGGACAACGACCCGGACAAATATATCAAAGGAAGATACGGACATATCGTCGGCCGATAACGCGGCAGAATCATCTTCCCGGCAATCCTGTCCGGTTTGTCACGACATAGGTTATGTACACCCGCTGTTACCGACGGGTAAGCCGGATTACAGCCGTGTTATCCCCTGCCGCTGTGCTAAAACCAGGCTTTCCAAAGACCGGCAGGACAGATTACAGAAATACAGCAACCTTGGTTCGCTGACGAGTCTGACTTTCGATAATTTATCACCGGAAGGCCGGAGCGGCAATCCGGACAACCAGAAACGCAGCCGCGAGGCCTATCAGGCAGCGAAGCAGTTCGCCGCCTCCCCGAAAGGGTGGCTGGTACTCATCGGACCGCCGGGCAGCGGCAAAACCCATCTCGCTTCGGCTATTGTCAACGAACGGATAAAAAACGGTTTACCCGCTTTTTTCGTCACGACTCCCGATTTACTCGACCACCTCCGTTCCGCTTTCAGCCCGAACAGCGAAATGCCTTATGACGAGCTATTTGAGAAAGTAAAAAATGCCCCGCTGCTGGTGCTAGATGATTTCGGGGCACAGGCCAGTACGCCATGGGCAAAAGAAAAACTGGACCAGCTCTTGAACCACCGCTACAATAATGAACTGCCGACTGTCATAACCACAGCGGTCCCCATCGATGAACTGGATGAAAATATCCGCGCCCGCTTTACCGACCCGCAGAAATGCCGGGTGATTGTGATTGAAGACAAACGTGCCTTAACTAATAATTATGAATGGCCGCCGGAGTTTAAGCTGCAGAAAAGTATGACCTTCGAAAACTTCGATTGGCACCGGCGAAACCTCCCCGCCGAACAGCAGGAAAACCTCGCCGAGGCTTACCGGCTGGCTTTCGATTTTTCGAAAGAGCCGGAAGGCTGGCTCGTCTTTATGGGCATTACCGGCTGCGGGAAAACCCATCTCGCTTCTGCTATCGTGAACTACCGCTATCAGGCCAAACAGCCGGCGTTATTTATCGTCGTCCCGGAGTTCCTCGACCATTTGCGTTCCACCTTCGGGCCGGAAAGCAAAGTGTCTTACGACCAGGTTTTCGAGAGGGTTAAAAAAGCCCCCCTGCTGGTCTTGGATGATTTCGGGGAACAGTCCACCACCCCTTGGGCACAGGAAAAGCTGTATCAGGTTATTAATTACCGCTATAACGCCCGCCTGGCGACGGTCATCACTACCCGCTATTCGCTGGATGAAATTATGGAACGGGTCGAGAGCACTATCAGTTCCCGCCTCAGCGACCCGAAAATCAGTACCCTGTGGAATATCACCGTGCCGGACTACCGCACTACCTTCACGCCCTCCGCCAAAAAACCGCCGCGCCGTAGCAGCCGTCCGTCCGGACGCTGGGAATAGTATAACTTATTTTCTGGGCCGCACTACCAGGACCGGCTTGTCTCCGGTGTGTAAGACTTTATCGGTGACACTTCCGAATACCCAGGCACCAATCCCCGAACGCCCGTGAGTAGACATCGCAATAAGGTCGACCGACATTTTCTTCGCATAATCGGTTATGCCCCGGGCGGAGAAATCAAATTCGACCGCACAATCAACATTCAATCCCTTTTTCTTTAAAGGTTCGGCAATTTTGTTTAGATATGCCATTACCGCAGTCTTTCGACTCTCAGGGTCCGGCGGCGGTATGCGATAACCCGAGAACCCTTCATAAATTCCCCAGCTTATTTGAGGTTCGTCTGCATGAAATAGTATTACTTCCGAACCTAATTTCCCTGCCAGTTCCGTTATTAACGGAATAGCTGCTTCCCCGAGTTCCGAACCATCTAGAGGAACCAATATTTTTTTTAACAGTGTTTGCGGCATAGCCGGTTCGGTAACCGGAGCCCTTACAAGCAGGATAGGCCTGCTGGTAGCCCGAAGTATCTTGGCGGCGATGTTGCCTAAAGCCCATTCTCCTTTTCCTGACGCTCCGTGGCTGGTCATAATAACTAGATTGGCATCGATACTATCGGCGTAACGTAGTATTTCATTCGCGGGCTTGCCGGAAAGTGTCTTCGTATGTATCTTAGTGGCATCTTTAACTCCGTAATTCCCGATTAGATTCGTAATATGTGATGACGCCCGGGCAAAATATGCCAGACTGGAAAGATCAGTGGCTTCGACATTTGGTTCGGCTACGGTTACCAGATGCAATTCGCTGCCGAATTTAGCACTTATTTCCGCAACGTAAGGAAATCCGGTTTCTGAAATGCTGGACCTGTCCAACGGGATTAATATTCTTTCGTACATGAATATTTACCCCCCTTTATATTTATTCCTGTAATACTGCTCGGCACAGTGTAATCCCGGTGCTTGCGACCAATTTAACAATACTCCCCATGTTACAACATGCACATCCGTAAACCTACGCAATCCATCACATAAATACCCTTAAATCTTCAGTAAAGTAAAAAATCCTTTTTTAAAATTCCTCGCCCTTAACGAAGCCTGGAAAATATGCGAAAGACCAAATTTTTTAACCGAACTTGTATCTATTTCGGACTTGGCATAAAATTATGACATGGGTGTAGATGGCAAGCTTACCAATCTACCGGTTCTCGTCTTAAACCAGAGCTATGAACCCCTGAACATCTGCCGGGTACGCAGAGCGGTGGTCTTAATCCAGGGCGGCAAAGCAGAATTATTGGAAAACGGCGTCGGTTACCTTCACTCGGCCGAAAATTTATTCTCGATTCCGTCGGTTATCCGCCTGGCTGCTATGGTAAAACGTCCCCGCGCAGAACGGAAAATGACGCGCTTCGAAATCTTCAACCGCGACCATTACACCTGCCAGTACTGCGGGAGAACGACACATCAGCTAACCCTCGACCATGTGATGCCGCGGCACCGCCACGGTGAGCATACCTGGGAAAATGTCGTCAGCGCCTGTATCGCCTGCAACCGCCATAAAGCCGGACGGACACCTGAGGAAGCTAATATGAAACTGGCCCGGAAGCCGGTAAGACCGCACAATACGGGAATATTTAACGTCCCCTACCAGCTGAGCAGTAAGACCGAGTGGCAGAAATACCTGCTGCAGTAATCAAATTAAACTTTCCCTTTCTTAAAGGGCCTGCCCCGTATGAGCAGAGCAAATCGGGGGAGCTTATAGAGGGATTACAGCTTTTTCATTTAACTTTGGCTATCGTTTTTCGGTTCGATAATGGTACCGGATTGATTCGGGGGATCATCGATATGGTTGTCGGTTTTTTCCGGCGTATTCGGTTCCGCCCTGTTTTCCGCGGGGACATCATTAACGGGAATATCCGCAACAACCGCTTCTTCTGTCGCTTGTATTTCTTCTTCAATCGGTGCTTCTTCGATAGAAGCCTCTCCTGTAACCTTAACCGGTCTCGCCGGAGGCCTTTGTGAAGGTTCCGCTTCATAAGCCAGGCAGCATAACAAACGGCCGCAGGAACCGGCGATTTTCATCGGATTTAACGGCAGGTTTTGCTGCTTTGCCATTTTAATCGATACCGGCACAAACTCACTCAAAAAACTGGCACAGCAGAGCGGCCGCCCGCAGCGGCCGTAACCGCCGACCAATTTGGCTTCATCACGCGGACCGACCTGGCGCAACTCGACGCGGAGATGGAAATAGGAGTTTAACTCTTTGACCAGCTCCCGGAAATCCACCCTCTCCGCCGCTTTAAAATAAATGGTCAGATGATTGCCTTCGAGATTATACTCGGCCATTATCAGCTTCATAGGTAAATTTAGTCTGCTAACTATAGACGTCGCTTCCGAGAGTACTTCGATTTCTTTACCGCTGAATTCTTCCGCCTTTTTAATATCTTCCGGCGTCGCTTTCCGCACTACCGGCTTCAGCGGCTCGGTTAACTCGGCGGCGGCTATCTCACGGGAATCCGCAGCCACCTCCCCGAGCTTGAGGCCGCGCGGGGTACTTACCACTACACAATCCTTCGCCTTTAATTCGATGCCGGCAGGGTCAAAATAATAGACCCGCCCGGCGGTTTTATATTTAATGCCGACAACTTTTACGGTATCACCCATTAGCTTCTCCCGGGAATGTTAAACATCAATACTTCCAGGACCAAACGCGGACTGGCATTCAACTGTAATTGAGCGACCGCTTCCTGTATTTTTTTGATGAATAAACGAATTTCACTTAAAGTATAACCTTCCGCCATGCGGTTGATTTCCTTTTCATAATCGATATTGGTTATTTTATCCTGACTGCCGGTTTTTACCAGCATCAGGTCCCGCCACCAGTCCACCCATAGCTCCAGTTCATCCTGCACGGACCTACGATTCTGGGCGAAACGGTTTGCCAGTTGGTCGGCATAACTAAAACGCTCCGTTAAGCCGCCGGTTAACACCGCTTTGATGTTATCCAGCTTTGTCTTACGTTCCTCTAATATACCATTATCTTGAGCCGTAGTGACGGCCCGGCCCAGGCAGCCGTGCGAAATACGGGAAAGCAGTTTAGACTTGTTTGCCTCTATCTGCCAGCGTTCCTGCAGGACTTTATCCATATTTTCCGGCGCGATAGGCAGCAACTCCAGTTTCTGACAGCGGGAAACTACCGTAATGGGCAGCAACCGCTCATTGGTCGTTAATAGGACATACATCACCCTTTCGGCGGGTTCCTCCAGGGTTTTCAGAAGGCAGTTCGCCGCTTCGGTCGATAGCGTTTCCGCCCCGTCGATGATAAATACCTTGAACTTACCCTCGAAAGGAGGCAGGTTAGCATCGTGCTGGATGGCCCTCACCTGGTCGATACCGATATCCGTTTTCGTTTTTACATCTTTCCCGTTACCGGACGCGAGGCCGATAACCTGAACGTCGGCATGTTTACCCAACACAATTTTCCGGCAGGTATTGCACTCGCCGCAGGGCGGCGCCGCCGCCTCGCAGTTCAATGCCTGCGCCAGCGTTACCGCCAGCGTCATCTTACCCACATGGGCCGGACCAACCAGCAGATAAGCATTAGGCAGCCGGCCTCTTTCGAGGCTGCTCTTTAATAACGGGACTGCACGGGAACGTTCTACTACCTGCCAGACCATAATAACTTCTTTATTCTATATTCTATATTCTGATTTCTGTTTTCTGAGTTCTAAACCAAATCGCTGCTCACCAGGTCTTCAAAAGTCTCCCGGCGGCGGATTAAACGTGCTTTACCGTCCTTGACCATTACTATCGCCGGTTTCAAAGCGGCGTTATAGTTGCTGGCCATCGGAACACAATAAGCCCCGCTGGTGGGGATCGCCAGGATATCACCGGATGCCATTTCCGGCAATTCGATATCGCGAATCAATATATCGCCGGATTCACAATACTTGCCGGCAATCGTGACCTTCTTCGTATCCTTCTCACCGATTTTATTAGCAACTAAAGCCTCATATTTCGCCTCGTAAATTGCCGGACGGATATTATCGCCCATACCGCCGTCCACACAAACAAAAGTGCGTACGCCGGGTACTTCCTTGACTGCCCCGACGGTGTAAAGAGCCACACCGGACTGCCCCACCATCGAACGCCCCGGCTCGATCAACAACTCGGGCGGGTCCAATTTTAATTCTTTACATTTCGCCGTCAGTCTGGCGGTAATTGCCTCGGCATAAGCTGCCACCGGCGGAGGCGGATTCGAGACTAAATACTGTACGGCGAATCCCCCGCCTAAATCCAACTGCTTCATCTCGAAGCTATACTTCTGCTTCATTCCCGCCGCGAATTTAAGCATGTTATCCACGGCATCCACGAACGGCTGAACTTCATAAATAGACGACCCGATATGACAGTGGAAGCCGACCAGTTTTAAATTAATTGAAGCCAGAGCCTTGCTTACCGCTTCGCCGGCGTAAGCCAGCGGAAAACCGAACTTGCTGTCGGTAACTCCGGTGGTTAAAAACCGGTGGGTATGGGCGTCGATATTCGGCGTCAGGCGCAGTAAGATTTCCGGCTTAATCCTCAACTTACCGGCTATATCATTAAGCAGCGTCAGTTCGTGGAGATTATCTACCACAATGTAGCCGACTCCCCATTCCAGAGCCAGACGCAACTCTTCCGGCGACTTATTGTTGCCGTGAAAATAAACGTGCTGCATCGGAAAGCCGGCTGCCCGTGCTATACTAAACTCTCCGGCGGATACCGCATCAAGCCGGATGCCCTCTTCTTTCAATATCTGAGCGAAGGCTTTATTAATGAAAGCTTTCGAGGCATAAACGACGGTAGTCTTGGCATATCGCTTGCCGAATTCCTGTTTGAACTCCCGGCACTTGTTCCTGAGACCGGCCTCGTCGAAGACATAAAGCGGCGTGCCGAAATCAGCCGCTAAATTAACGGTATCGCAGCCGCCGATAGCCAGATGGCCTTTTTGATTCACTTCAGCCGTGGCCGGAAATAACGCTAAACGGGGTATTTGTTTCGTCGTACTCATATCCCCTCCAATAACTCAATGTTACCAGTGGCCTATTCTTTAGTCAATTAAATAAATACGCAATAAACTACTACTGTCATTCTGAGAAATCACAAAAGGTGATGGAGTTTACCCTGAGCGAAGCGAATGGGAAGAATCTCTTGTTTTCCCTCATAATCACACCCACTGCCCGTAAAACAAACTTTTCCGAATAAATGCAAGCTCATAGTTGACACATTAATATTGTGCTTTGCTATTCTGAATTCAAGTGTTATAATTTGGGCAAACCAATTAATTTCGGGAAGATTAAATGTCGCTTGATTTACACAAAGTCGCCGGTCAAATCACGGAAATGGTCGGCCAATTAAAAGAAGGCTCCGCCGCGAGACAGGAACGCCTGAATTTCGCTTTACAAACAATGCAGTCGGCTGATTTCGGAAAACTGAAGAAAAAGGTGGCGAAAAGTAAAACCACATGGCTGGTCGCCGGACTGGTCGATAGTTTAACCGAAACTCACCCCTGCCCCGCCCCACCCCCCGATTTTACCGTCCTCGCTACCGATGGTTCCCATATCGACGTCGATAGGCATCATAACGCCCGCTGTTTCCTGATTAATATCGGCACGGTTTCGCTGACCTACGGCAGTAAACCGGATGCTGATTTAGCCGCCTACCCGCGCCTCTATTCCGGTGATAAAGAGCTGGTCATCGCCGGAGGTGCCGGAGACCGGGAACAGGTTATCGACAGCACATTGCTCGGCATCAAACGGGGCGTCGAAGAATGTGCCTATCTGGCTAAACTCGCCTCGGGACTCCCTTCCGGCAGCCGTAGCATTGCTCTGCTGGATGGTTCGCTGATACTCTGGGGACTGAGCGGTAAAGAATATCCTGCTTTCGTGCTGGAAGCCCTGCTGGAAAAGGGTATGCTGCACCATCTCGATGAATTGAGAAAACTGAACGCGGACCGCCAAACGGCCATCGCCAGCCATATCAGTTTCCCCCGCAGTAACGACGTCGCCAACGCCCTGCGGGTCGCTTTATGCCCGCAGGATGTCGTAGATACCGACCTCTGCCCGGAATGTAAATCCCGCGAATGCGAAAAGATTGCCGGCATCCAGGACCGCGATTTATTCGAAGGGCGTTTAAAGCCGGGGGAAAGGTCGCCGTTATTTATCAACCAGTCTTCCATCGTGCGAGACCATTACGGCCCGCACCAGATTTATTTCTTCTACCTGAAAACCGGCGAGGAAATTGCCCGTGTGGAACTGCCTTTATGGGTCGCCGGTGATAAAGGACTGCTCGATTTAACACATACTTTGATAATCGACCAGTGTGAAAAGGGTCAGGGCTATCCGGTCGCTCTGAGCGAGGCCCACGAACAGGCCGTCGTTACCGGAGCGGATAGAGAAAATTTCTGGCAGCTGGTAGAATCATCTTTATTGGAAGAGCACTTACCCGCCGCTACCTCCGTAAAAAGCCGGAGTAAAAGAACGCGGTGGATATAGAATATTATCTTATTGGAGGGTAAAATGGCCGAGAAAAAGTCATGTGGTTGCAGCTCCTGTGGAACCGGTAAAACCAAGACGACAAAAGAGACAAAACCAGCAAAAGCTCCCGCCAAGAAAAAATAACCGTCAACAGAGGTAGAAATGGGCAGTAAAGGCAGAAAGAACGTCAAGAAACCGAAGCAGGCCAAGGAAAAACCAAAATCATAACCGGCTAGGGCTATCGCTTTACCATAGAAATAATGTATATTTCGTTCGGGATAAAATAAAGTTCAGGGCGTTAGCTGATAGCGCTTGTAATAAAAATGAAACGGATTGAACATGGAAAATAGAGTCGGGGAAATAATCGAAGCAAGCACAGCGGTCTTTACCGCCCAGTGCTATGAGCTATATCAAATGCCGCCGCTGGGCAGCCTGGTGAAAACAAAGAGCGGCGAGATAGAAATTATCGGTGTCGTCTGTGAAGCGATGACGACCGGTCTGGAACCGGGCCGTAAGCCGCTCGCGCGCGGTAAAGACGAACCCACCGAAGAGGCTATTTTCCAGTCCAGCCCGCAGCTGGCGAAACTATTAAAAAGCGAGTTCGGCGTACTGGTAGCCGGCTTCCGGCAGGCGGAGAAAATCCGGCAGTATCTGCCGCCGCAGCCCGCCCGCATCCACAGCTTCGTTTACACCTGCACGCCGGAGGAAGTAAAGGAATTCAGCCGTTCGCTGGGGTTTTTACCCATTTTGCTGAACACCCGTTTACCGGTCGCCATCGAAGAACTCGCCGCCGCTTCATTACGCCAAATGAGCCTCGTAAATGATGACCCGCACGCATTTCTGGTGAATGCCGGTAAGGAACTGGCCGGACTGCTCGGCAATGAATACGGCCGCTTGAGAACAATTCTGGGGAGGTTACAGGGATGACGGAAGAAAACACCCGGAAACTCGGTATTGTCGTCGCCGGTTCGCTTAATAAAGGCGTCGAGGTCAGGCTGGACAGTGGCATATTGGTAGAAGATATGGCCGTCGGCCGTTACGTAACTATCGAGGGGCAAAAACGGCGTTTCTTCGGGATGATTACCGATGTCCTCCTCGGTGTCACCGACGAGCAGATTACTTACAATCCGCCCGGTACTGCCGACCCCTTTATTGCGGAAGTATTGAACGGCACCAGCACCTACGGCACACTCCACGTCGTACCTTATTTGATAATCGATACGGTGGCCGGGGCGGATAACAAACCGCTCCCGGTGAAAACGATTCCCGCCCATTTCGCCCCGGTCAATCTGGCTTCGGAAAGGGATATCGAACTGGTCTTCGGTAAAGAAGACGGACAGCGATTTTGGATCGGCAATCCGCTGGATATGGAGACTCGGCTCTGCCTGAACCTCGAAGAATTCGTCCGCCGCTCCAATGGTATCTTCGGCAAGAGCGGCACCGGTAAAACCTTCTTTACCCGGATTCTGCTTACTGGTATGCTGCAAAAAAGCAAAGCCGCTAACCTGATTTTCGATATGCAAAACGAATATGGCTGGTCGGGCACACGGGAAGGCGGCCCGCCCGTCAAAGGCTTGAAGCAGTTGTTCCCGGAAAAAGTCGCCGTGTTTACGCTCGATAAAGAGAATTCCTTACGCCGCGGCGTCAGCACGGACTTCGATGTCCGCATCGGTTACGATGAAATCGAGCCGGAGGATATCGCTTTACTCCGCCAGACGCTGAACCTCACCGAACCGGCCGTCGAGGCTATTTATCAGCTCCGCCGGACATTGGGGAAAAACTGGTTTAATACAGTTACGGATATGGCAGAAGAAGATACCCAAGAACTACTGGCCCGCACGAATATCCACGAAAGTACTTTCCAGAATTTACAGCGCGGGCTCGCCACCATCAGGCGGCTGCCCTTTATCGAGCCTCACGCTACGAATAACGCCGTTAAGGCGATGATGGAACATCTGGAGCGGGGCATTCACGTGGTACTGGAATTCGGGCGGTTCAAGGATATTACTACTTACGTGTTGGTCGCTAACCTGCTTTCCCGCCGGATTTACGCCCGTTACCAGGAAAAGACGGAGAAAGCGATGGCCGGCGGCGGTCAGGAGCCCATTCCGCTCGTCATCACCATCGAAGAAGCCCACAAGTTCCTCAATCCGGAAGTGGCGAACCAGACCATCTTTGGCACGATTGCCCGCGAGATGCGAAAGTATAATGTTACCCTGCTGGTTATCGACCAGCGTCCCAGCGGTATCGACGAAGAGGTCATGTCCCAGTTAGGCACGAAGGTGTGCTACCTGCTGGACAACGAGAGAGATGTGGACAGCGTCATGTCCGGCGTCTCCGGCAAGAACGAATTAAAGTCGGTCCTGGCCCGTCTGGCTGCCAAGCAGCAGGCCTTGATTTTTGGGCACTCTTTGCCGATGCCGGTAGCCTTCCAGCCGCGCGAATACGGCTC
>CAZJQF010000002.1:30368-33021 GCA_964547925.1 uncultured Dehalococcoidales bacterium | reverse complement strand
TTCACTTCCACGACTTCCTGCCAGATGGCCCGGCCGCCCAGAAACCCGGATGCCCCGGCTTTACAGGCGATTTCAACCTGCATGCAGAACGTTTCGAAATCAACCCCGGCACTCAGAATAACCCAGGGTGTCCGGGAGGCTTCGTCCAGTTGCCGGCAGTATTTTTCTAGCGCGGCCCGTTTGGTCTCGAACTTTACGTCCGCCGGAAATTCGCTCTTTAAGACGTCTATCGGCAGGCCGGTAATATCTTTTGCCGTCTTTATAACTAACTGCGGTCTGGCGGCCGCGAAACGGGCTTTATCCTTGGTCTCCTCACCGACCGCATAGGTTACCGGCTCGACGAGGAAGGGAATATCATACTTCCGGCAATCGGCGGACACGGTGCGGATGACATCGAGCTGCTGCTTCGCCAGTTCCGTTAAATCGGGACGGTAATACAGTAAAATCTTAACCGCCGAAGCTCCCATGCGTTTGATTTTTTCTACGCTCCAGCCCTCGAGAATGCGGGTAATGCGGTGCTCTTTGCCGCCCTCATAGCCGGTTGCTTCCACGCTGACCAGCAGGCCGGTGGTCTTCGGCAGCACATTCTTGTTGAGACATTGGGCCGCGCCGTAAATGGGGTCGAGTAAAACGGCACTGGCATATTTTCCGAGCGTTGAGCATAATTCCAGCTTACGTTCGGTCATCTCGGCAGCGGTAACGGCTTCGGGATTTTGCGGGTTTATCATACTTTGAAAGGAACCACGGTGGTCCATCGCACACATGATAAAAATACCGTCCGAGCCGGCAATCTGCTGTAAGCCCCTGATTTTACCGATAGTCAGCTTTTTCATAACAGCCTCCGCAAGGGTGTCTCAATTCCGTATTATGCGGTATGAGCAGCCCGAAAGCAAGGCTCGTGTTTGTCTTAATATCACCTTCAGGCTATAATGCAACTTATGACTGAGATAAAAACCAACTGGTTTTACTACGTCGGCCGGTTTTTGATGAGAACATTGATGCACCTTCTGGCAAACTGGGAAGTTATAGGCAAAGAGAACGTCCCGAAAACAGGAGCATTGCTGGTAATCGCCAACCATATGAACAATGCCGACCCGCCGTTGATAGCCGTCAGCATACCGCGGAAGACGGTTTTTATGGCGAAAAATGAGCTGTTCCATAATCCTATCATCAGATATTTCATTGCCGGTTTCGGCGGTTTTAAAGTTAATCGTTTTACCGCCGACCGTAACGCTTTAAAAATGGCGAAATCCGCTCTCGATAACGGTTTATGCCTGGTAATGTTCCCGGAGGGTCAGCGGAGCCGTACGGCCACGATGAAAGAGGCATTTCCCGGTTCCGCCCTGATTGCAACCCAGAATAAAGCGACGATTTTACCCGTTGGCATTGCCGGTACGGAAATAATGTCTCAAAGAACCTGGATTTTCCACCGTCCCCGGATTACGGTTACTATCGGCAAACCGTTCGTCCTGCACACTGCTGACGGATATGTCGAAAGAGAAGAACTGGAAAAACTGACCGAAGAAATGATGTTACAAATCGTTAATTTAGTCCCGGCTAAATACCACGGCGTTTACGCCGAAAAGGCAGCCCGGCAGTGAAGATTAAAAAGTCGGCCAAAATCGGTTTTTGCTTCGGTGTCCGGCGGGCGCTGGATATTCTCGAAACCGAGGCGAAAAAGAGGGGCGGTATCGAGACGCTGGGTGAAGTCGTGCACAACGAACAGGTTTTACAAAAGCTCGCCGGCGAAGGTATTAAAGTCGCCCGCAGTGTGGGTGAAATCAAAGGAAAGGCCGTGGTTTTGGGAGCTCACGGCGTTACCCCCGAAGTAGAAGCCCAAATCAAAAAACGGCGTATCGAGATTATCGATACCACGTGCCCCTTCGTGCAGCGAGCCCAGTCAGCCGCAAAACGTCTGGCGGAAGCGGGCTTTTTTATCATTGTTTACGGAGATGCTAACCACGCCGAAGTGAAAGGTATTCTGGGCTGGGCTCAGGGTAAGGGCATCGCTACCACCGATGAAAAAACGGTTGCGGCCTTAAATGACTTACCCCGCCATATCGGAGTCCTATCCCAAACAACCATGATTCCGGCGAACTTTCTCGAGTTCGTGAAGAACATCCTGGATATCGTTTACATCAAGGACTCGGAAATCCGTATCGTCGATACCATTTGCCACGATATTAGAGACAGACAGACTGCCGCGATAGAACTGGCGAAAGAGGTCGATGTGATGCTGGTTATCGGCGGCCGGAACAGCGCCAATACGAGTCACCTGGCTGAATTATGTTCTAAAGCAGCCAAGACCTATAAAATCGAGACCGCCGCCGAGTTAAAAAAAACCTGGTTCAAAGGAAAACAGAAAATCGGCATTACCGCCGGAGCTTCTACGGCAAACGAGACCATCGAAGAGATTATCAATAAGCTGGAGAGCTTTAAATAGCCGTCCGTCCGAAATAAAGCAGTATTCCGGCAATGATTATCAAAATCCAGTAAAAATCCGGCAGCGGACCCCACCATCTTTTGTGCCACCAGATTTTCCCCTTGCGGAAGCTTTTTATCCCGTAATGCGGATTCAAGGCAAACCACAGAATATCTTCCAGCAGCACCATTCCGATATAAAAGCCGAGCAACGCACATTCCAGCTGCCAGC
>CAZJQF010000002.1:0-30268 GCA_964547925.1 uncultured Dehalococcoidales bacterium | reverse complement strand
TTTATGAGCATTGTATTACCGGAACGGTATTTTTGCAATCAAAAAATAACGGGCACGTGAAAACGTGCCCGTTATTGAATTTAAACTTAGAAAAACTACAGACCCATTTCCCTGGCGACGATTTCGCGGTGGAATTCAGCATCGCCGAAAGTGGGGACGGCGGCTTTAGCCCGCTTGGTGAAATACTGCAAATCGTGGTCGATGGTTACGCCGATAGCTCCATGAATCTGGTGAGCTAAAGCGGTAACACGGTCGGAAGATTCCCCGGCCCAGGCTTTCGCAATCGAAACCTCTTTGGCACAGGGCATTTCTTCGCTCTTTAACCAGACCGCCTGGTTGGTAGCGAAACGCAGGCCTTCGACATCGGTGGCCATATTCGCGCAATAATGCTGGATAATCTGGAATTTACCGATGGGCTGGTCAAACTGCTTGCGGTCTTTGGCATACTGAACGGTCATTTCCAGAGCACCCTGTAAAACGCCGACCATATCGGCACATTTTGCTACCGCCGCCCGCTCAATTATCTTCTTGACCTCATTCCAGCCGCCATCAAGATTACCGAGGATATTCGCTTTCGGAACCCTAACATCAGTAAAGACGACTTCGCAGAGTTTTTCGTTATCGATTGTCTTTAATACATTTACTTTTATCCCGGCACTCTTGGCATCGACGATAAAAACCGTAACGGCGTCCTCTTTGCTGCCGGTACGGGCGACTACCAGCATATAATCCGCCACATTGGCACTGGGCACGAACATTTTAATACCGTTAATGACGTAATCATCTTTGTCGGCAGCGGCCTTAACGGTGATGGAAGACGCCTGATACTGAGCGTCCAGTTCGTTTAAAGCCAACGTGAAAACCGCTTTACCGGCGGCTATCTTGGACAGGAATTCCTGTTTCTGTTCTTCGGTACCTGCTTCCATAATCGGATAAGCACCGAGTAAAACGGTGGCAAAGAATGGTCCCGGCAAACAGGCTTTCCCCATTTCCTCAAGTAGTATCGCCAGGTCCTGGAAGGTCATGCCGTTACCGCCGTATTTGTCCGGAATAACCAGACCCTGCCAGCCCAGTTCCGCCATTTCTTTCCAGGATTCCGGCGAATAGCCGCTGTCAGTGGCCTGAATTTCTTTAACAACCGTCTTGGGATATTTATTGGTCAGGAAGTCCTTCGCCATCGTGCGGAGCATTTCCTGTTCTTCGGATAATTTTAAGTTCATCTTATTTCTCCTCTCCTCATTAACCCGCTTAAGTCGGCAGACCAAGGCCACGTTGGGCGAAGATATTCCGCAAAATCTCGGAGGTACCTGCCTGTAAGCTGTAGCCCTTGGAGGCCAGGAATGAAGCAGGAGCCATACCGGACAATACTTCATATTTAGACTCTTCGACCAGAGAGCCGTAGAGCCCCAGAATATCCATCGCCAGCATTGCCAGATGCTGTTCGAAGGAAGTGCTGTAGGCTTTCGCCATGGATGCTTCGGTATTAGGTGCTCTGCCTTCATCGATCACGAGAGCTACCCGGTAGGTCAATAAGCGACCGACTTCAAACTCTACCTGAAGCTGGGCTAATTTGCTGCGTACCGCTGAGTCTTTACATAGCGGCTGACCGTTACGCTTAGTCTCTTTACAGTATTTAATGAGAGCGTCATAAAGCGGATAGTTACCCATCAAGCGTTCCAAACCGGCACGCTCGAAATCAAGCTGATTAACCACCTGGTAGAAGCCTTTATTTCTCTCCCCGATCAACGATGTTTTGGGAATTTTTACCTGGTCGAGGAATGTTTCACACCAGGCTTCACTGCCGGTAATATCGATGGTAGGAGTAAGGGTAACACCGGGCAGTTTGGTGGAGAAGAAGAACTCACTGATACCGCGGTGTTTCGGGGCGGTGGGGTCGGTCCGGGCTACGAGATAAATATAGTTCATATATTTGGCACAGCTCGTCCAGACCTTTTGCCCGTCGATGATGTAACCGTCTTCGGTTTCCGTCGCCTTTGTTTTAATTGAAGCCAGGTCGGAAGCGGCATCCGGTTCACTGAGACCAAGTCCCACATACGCTTCACCGCGCATAATTATCGGCAGCCATTCTTTCTTTTGCATGTCAGTGCCGTAATGGAGAATGGCATTGCCGATCTGTCTATCAGCAAACCAGTGACAGGCCGCGGGGGCCCCGTAACGCAGCATTTCTTCCGTCATAATCATACGGTCTACAGCACTGCGTCCCTGTCCGCCAAGTTCTTTCGGCCAGGACAGACCAATCCAGCCTTTTGCCGCCACCCTCTTGGTGAATGACGGGTCCTGTCCCTGAATCCAGGCGTCACAGGCGGGTTTCCACAACCCTTTGCTGATTTCATCCTGCAGGAAATCAGCTACTTCCTTCCGGAAGGCAATTTGCGCATCGGTAAACTTGAAGTCCATAAAGCTTACTCCTCTCCTGGGTAAATTAATTTTAATACGCGGTGGTTAAGATATCGCCAGACAGGTTACGGTGCGGGAGATACCGGCGATAGGATGAACTTTACTGGTAACCAGGTCACCGATTTCGTTAAGGGTATCACCTTCGACAATGGCGATGATGTCATAGGGACCGGTTACGGCATTGACCGATTTTACTCCCTTTAACTGTGCCAGTGCATTGGCCACTTCTTTGGTCTTACCCACGGCAACCTCGACGAGTACGAAAGCCTTAGCTGTCGGCATAGGACACCTCCTGATTGTTAAATGAGCGCCGGAAAATGAAAACAAAACAAGATTGGGCCAAATAAAAAGCTCGCATTCAGTATAGTGTATCTTTTAAGACAGTGTCAACGGTCAACCGGTTTAGGTCAATACGATTGCGTTTTAGAGGAGAGAAGCGGCGGTTAAAAAGAATTATTTACTGCCTGACGCTGCGGTTTCTTTATACCACTCGCGTATTTTACGGCGGACGATTTTACCCGTTGCAGTTTTAGGCATATCACAGGCCGGGATAAAGTCCACGGACTTGGGGCGTTTATACCCGGTTATTTTATTGCGGGTGAATTCGATAATTTCTTCTTCCAATTCTTTGGATGCGGCGAAGCCTTCTGATAACACCACTACAGCTTTGATGGATTCGCCCCACTTCCGGTCCGGGATTCCTACCACAGCGACATCTTTTACCGAAGGACAACACGCCAGCAGCTTTTCTACCTCGGAGGGAAAGACCTTCTCCCCGCCGGTAATTATCAGGTCCGCTTTGCGGTCGGCCAGCACATAATAACCTTCCGAATCACGGGAGGCCATATCGCCGGTATGAAAATACCCACCGCATCTGAAAGCTTCCCGGGTTTTCTCAGGGTCTTTCAGGTACTCGGTAAACATAGACGGAGTACGGACACATATCTCGCCTACCTCTCCGTCAGGAACTTCATTTCCGTCATCATCCAGTAGCCTGACCCGTTCTATACCGAAAACTTCTTTTCCTATCGTACCCAGCTTACTTAATTGCTCGTAAGGACGCAGTAAGGTAATACCGCCGGCTTCAGTACAGCCGTATTCTTCGTATAACCCGGCATTTTTCCAGTATTCCATTATTTGAATTTTAGTAGCCCTTAAAACCGGAGCCGAAGAACAGAGGAGTTTTTTCATATTAGACATATCATATTTAGCTTTAACTTCATCGGGTAAGTCCAGCAGCATAACATAATGAGTCGGTACCAGAGAAGTGAAGGTAATCTTTTCATCCTGCATCGTTTTCAAGTAATGCTCCGGGTCAAAACTGGCCCGGCTGTAAATAACCATGCCGGCGCTCATCCAGGTAAAACTCCAGGAAAAATAGATGGAATTGATATGGCTCATCGGCATTACCAGTAAAGCCTTATCATTTTCGCTGAATCCGAAGTTTGCAATTCTCATCCAGTTATGAGCGATAAAGCTGCGATGAGAGCGAACGACCCCCTTCGGTTTGCCGGTCGTTCCTGACGTATAGGTAATTATCCAGGGGGCCTCGCAGTCGACTTCAATGGACGGTTCACTCGGTGAGCCTTTTTTGATTGTATCTTCATAACTCCGGTATCCTGCCGGGATAAACTCACTGCCGAATAGCAAATAATTGTTTTCTGGAATATCGAGCTGATGGCGGATGGAATCGACTCCTTCGATAAAGTCTTTTTGTGCAATGATAGCTTTAGCTTCACTGTGCTCACAAACATACCGGTATTCCTGAGGCGTCCATCTGAAAAGTAATGGAACGACAATCAAGCCGGCTTTCGCCGCGGCGGCATATATTTCCATCCATTCGATACAGTTATAGGCGATGACGGCAACACTGTCTCCCGTGACAAGCCCCATACCCAGAAAGGCGTTGGCTAACCGGTTAGCCCGTTCGTTCCACTCCCGAAAAGTAAGCGCACGACTAAGGTCTTTAACACCGAGCTTATCGGGATAAATAAGAGCATTGTTTTTTAAGACTTGGCCCGCGTTCAACCAATCACTCATGAACAGCTCCTCAAGCGGTTTAATTAAAAGATAATCGGCAACGGGGAAAATAAGCCGAAACGAAATACCTGGTCAATTTGAGGATAATACGAATTACCCATACGGTCAAACATTTTGAAATAATTTTATTACGTATTACGTAATAATTGCGGAATTAGTTATTAGAATATGCCTTAAATAGTGAAATGATATAAAAGTGGTTAGAATTTTGCGGAATTAGTGAAAATCCCTGCATAATTTTTTATTGGAAAAATAAAACAAACCAGCCGGATTTAAAGGACTTTGTTCAGTTCAATACCATCGTTCCAGGGGGTTTTCGCCATGCGCATCGTCACGAAAGTTTGAGACCTCTTGATACCGGGAAGTTTAGCGATGTTTTCCCGCATAAAATTATCAAAATCATGAGTATTTCGGAAAAACAGAATCGCCAGAAGGTCGTAAGTACCGGTACAGGAAGCTAGAAAGTAAACATTAGGATTTTTTGCCAGTAAAGACTCCGCTTCGTTCAACTTTTCAATGGCAATCTCGAGACCCAGGATACAGCTGAATTCCAGCCCGATTTTTTCGGGATTTAAAACAGCTTTAAGCTTCAAAGCACCGCTGTTTAACTCAGCCCTAACCCGGTTTCTTACGGTTCCCTCTGAGGCTCCGATTTTTTTACCCAGGCTCAAATAGCTCTGCCGGGCATCCGTTTGTAATTCCTGAATAATGGATTTATCGATTTCATCCAGTAGCGGCGTCTTTGCCTTGCGGTACTTTTTCATATCATTCCCCCGCTATTATTAGTGACTAATTATTATTACGTAATCAGGTAATAACGCAGATAAAGGTTAACATATTATTACGTTTTCCGCAATAATTAACCAATCAAAGAAGAAATACCGGAGATTAATTAACCTGAATTACTCTCTCGATACCGGCAAAATCACGATGAGCTTTAATGACTGCCCGGGGAAAACGTTTTCTTAGAAGCGCGGCAACTTTTTCGCTCTGCCCCTCCCCTATCTCCATTAAAATCGAACCGCCCGGTTTTATTTTATCTATAACCTGACTGCAGAACTTTCTGATTACGGACAGCCCGTCCCTACCCCCGTTTAACGCTAAATCAGGTTCAAATCCGAGTGCCCGGCACCCGGCGATATCACCTATTTTCACATACGGCAGGTTGGCAATTATCAAATCCACCGGTTCGGGAAGCGGCTCCAGTAAATTACCCTGCAGAAAACAAATCCGATCTAACACATGGTGTTTACTGCTGTTTTGGAGTGCCAATTCGAGGGCTAATGCTGATACGTCCGTGGCGTATATTTTTACATTACCCAGTCTCAGAGCCAGTGAAATTGCGATTGTACCGCACCCGGTACCGATATCAGCTACGGTAGTAATATGCCTTTGTTGTCCCAGCTCCAGTGCTTTTTCCACCAGTAACTCAGTCTCCGGGCGGGGAATCAGGACTCGATTATCAACGTTAAAATCCAGACCGAAAAACTCTTTATGTCCGATAATGTAGGCTACCGGTTCGCCCTTTAAGTGACGTTGGAGATAATTCCCAAAAATAGTCTCGAATTCCGGATTCAATTCGTTTTCCAGAGATTGGATTAGTTGAACGCGATTAAGACTTAGTGTATGGCGGAGAATGACCTCGGCAGTTAATTCAGGACTTTCGATATTTTGAGAGCGGAGTAGTTCACGTGCATTCTGAAGAGCCTGCTTCAGTATCACGCCATCTGCTCCTCCAGCTGTTTCGCCTGGTCGGTAGTGGATATGGTTTCGATAATCTCATCGATTTCCCCGGTAAGGATTTTAGGCAGGTTATGGAAGCTCAATCCGTAACGGTGGTCCGTAACCCTGTCCTGCGGAAAGTTATAAGTCCGGATTTTTTCGGAACGATCGCCGGTGCCGACCTGAGAACGCCGGGACTCGGTTTCCGCGTTAGCCTGTTTCTGCTGTTCGATATCCAATAACCGGGCACGCAGTACCGCCATAGCTTTCTGCCGGTTGCGAAGCTGGGAACGCTCGTCCTGACAGATAACGACCATACCGGTCGGCAAATGAGTTAACCGCACTGCAGTAGCCACTTTATTAACATTCTGGCCGCCGGCGCCGCCGCTGTGATAGATATCAATGCGCAAATCACCAGGGTTAATATCGATATCTACCTCTTCAGCCTCCGGCAGCACAGCTACGGTAACGGTAGATGTGTGAATACGACCGGATGATTCGGTAACCGGCACCCGTTGTACACGGTGCACCCCACGCTCATATTTAAATTTGCTGAAGGCTCCCCGGCCGTTAATTTCAAAAACAATTTCTTTAAAACCGCCGATACCGCTATCACTGGAACTGATAACATCGACTCCCCATCCCTTGGTCTGGGCGTACCGGCTGTACATCCGGAAAAGTTCCGCCGTAAAGAGACCGGCTTCTTCACCGCCGGCTCCGGCGCGAATTTCCATAATAATAGCTTTATCATCATTCGAGTCTTTCGGCAGCAAGGCAAATTTCAATTCCTGCAGCAGTCTGTCTTGCTTTGCCTGCAAATCGTCTACTTCCTGCTTGACCAGCGCCAGCATATCCTTGTCCGATGTATCATTGAGCATGATGCGAGTAGCTTCAAGCGCTTTTACCGTATTCTTATAGTCACGGTATTTTGAGACTACCTCATCAATTGCGGCTCTTTGCCGGGCGAGCGACTGTAATTGCTTGGGGTCGTTCAGGATTCCGTGTTGAGCCATCTGTTCATCGAGCTCTTGATAACGTTTATCGATTTGCTCGAGTTTTTCCCACATTGTAGCCATAACACGAAAATTATAACATAAATGAGGCCGGACGTTCTTATTTGTTCGTTTCGCAGAAAAGCGTAATTATTCGAAAACCTTCCTGCCGATTCTGATTAGGTTAGCCCCTTCCGCCACAGCTATCCGGTATGAATGGCTCATCCCCATCGATAAATATTTCATCCGGACGGAGGGCAGCTGCAGTTTCTTAATACTATCGAAGATGCCCCTTGTTTCAATAAAACAAGACCTTACTTGTTCAACAGTATCAACAACCGGCCCCATGGTCATCACACCCATGACTTTTATGTGGGAGAAACCGGAAATAGCGGTAACCATGGCGGAGGCATTCTCGGGGAAAACACCGTGTTTCTGCGTTTCACGTCCGCTGTTTATTTCGATTAACACCGGCATAATCTTGCCTATCTCTTCACACCTTGAGGCAATTTCACAGGCAAGCTCAACGGAATCAACGGTCTCTATCATATCGAAGAGTTTTACGGCTTTTTTCACTTTATTCTTCTGTAGATGACCGATAAGATGCCATTGAACGCAATGGCCGATTATTTTAATGTGTCTTTCCGCTTCCTGAACGTAATTTTCGCCGATAATGCTTATACCTGCACCGACGGCTTCCCGAATCGCTTCGGCCGGTCTGCCTTTGGCAGCGGCCTCAAGTATCACATTTTTCGGCAAATCATCCAGTATATTTTGAATGTTGTCCTTAATAGTCATTAGTTACAGTATAGTTCATCCGATAATTTTAGTTAAATCGATAAAAAAAGAGAGGGGCGAATCGCCCCTCTCTCGTAAATACTCCGTAAAGCGTTTTAACGCTTGGTATACTGCGGTGCCTTGCGGGCCCGTTTGAGACCGGCTTTCTTTCTTTCCTTGGCTCTCGGGTCGCGGGTGAGTAATTTATGCTGCCTCAGGACAGTCTTCAGATTATCATCGAAACTCTGTAAAGCCCGGGCGATGCCGTGAGAGATTGCATCCCGCTGCCCGGCGAGACCGCCTCCGGAAACCTTCACGGTGGCGTTGAACTTACCGGCATTTTCCGTTACGACGAGAGCTTTGATAACGGCTAACCGTTCTTCCGCATTCGGCAGCCATTCATCAAAGGGCTTGTTATTAACAATTATTGCGCCGTTCCCGGCAGCTAATTTTACCTGAGCGACGGCTGTTTTACGCCGACCGGTACCTGAATAATACGTCGTTTTATTCATCTTCTATTATCCTTTTTTCTCTTCCGCCGCAGCAGCCGGAGCTTTAGTTTTAACCGGTGCCGGAGCTTCGCCGGGGAAAATCCTCAATCTTTTCATCATCTGAGCGCGTAGCTTATTGGTGGGTAACATCCCCTTTACCGCAGCTTCAATAACACGCTCCGGATGAGTTTCCATCATTTTATCGAAGTTAGTAATCCGGAACCCTCCCGGATAACCGGAATGGCGGTAATACATTTTCTGTTCCGGTTTATTACCCGTTACTTTAACCTTTTCCGCATTGATAACGGTCACGAAATCACCGGTATCGATGTTGCGGCTGAATATGGGCTTATTCTTTCCCATTAATAAAGTTGCCGCACGGGTTGCCAGACGACCTAAAATCTGGTCGGAGGCATCGAGAGTATGGTTAGCTCTCTTAACTTCTGTCAGTTTAGTACTGTAGGTTTTCATTTTAGTTCTCTTCTCCGAATGGTCTGGAATAATTTACTCTCATTAAAAACAAACCGTGAGCCGGAGCTCTCGGTCCGGCTGAGGCCGGCTTTTTCGCTTCCATCATAGCATAAAAGTCCTCAACCTTCATTTTACCGGCGCCTACCCGGATTAGCGCCCCAATGGTATTTCTTATCTGGTGGGGCAGGAACGAATTCGATGTCACATCGAATATGACCTTATCGCCCTCACGTCTTACTTCCGCACGGGAAACCCGCCGTACGGTTTTCATCCGTTCCCCCAGCGTCCCGGTAAATGCGGCGAAATCATGTTCGCCTATTAACTTCCGGCTGGCGTTATCCATCGCCACAGCGTCTAGCTGCTGGGGTACGTAGTACATATACTGCCTTTTCACCGCCGGCCGTGTTTTTCTATTCAATATGCAATAGCGGTATTCCCGGCTCACGGCATTACTTCTCACGTTAAAAGAGTCTTCCACGTTATATGCCACTTTAACTGCGATATCATCAGGCAGATAATGGTTTAAGCCGCTCACGAATGTCTCTATATTTAATTTTGAATAAGTCCGGAAACTCACCACCTGTTCCTCTGCATGAACACCGGTGTCGGTCCGGCTGGCTGCCAGCACCCTGAGTTCCTCTCCGGTTAATTTGTTAATCGCCTTTTCTAATTCCGATTGTATCGTAGGCTGTCCTGGTTTATTTGCCTGTAGCTGGAATCCGAAGTAATCGGTACCGTCATATTCAATTATCAGGACAATCTTGGTGAGCCCGTTTTTCACCTCACCCTTAACCTCGTTAAACCCGCCTATTTTACCAGCTCTATCTGAGCCATCGGTGCCCCGTCACCAAGACGCGGCCCGATTTTGGTAATGCGGGTATAGCCACCGGCACGGGAAGCAAAACGCGTCGCCAGTTCCTTAAAGACTTTATCGGTGACTTTCTCATCATAGATAAAGGCCAGAGCCTGGCGCCGGGCGTTCAGCTTGCCGTCTTTGCCCAGAGTAATTATTTGCTCTGCCATACTACGGATTTCTTTTGCCTTTGCTTCCGTAGTGGTGATTTTCTCATGATTTAAGAGGTCGGTCACCAGATTCCGGTATAGTGCCAACCGCTCATCCGTAGCCCGGCCAAATTTTCTTCCGCTAACTTTATGTCTCATTCTTTGCCTCTTGTTCTACTTGCGGTGAAGCCAGTGAAAGCCCCATTTCCACCAGTTTATCTTTAATTTCATTTAAGGATTTCTGGCCGAAGTTCCGCAGTGTTAATAAATCTCTTTCCGATTTAACCGTAAGTTCGCCAACCGTAACAATACCGCCTCTGCGCAGACAATTCATCGTTCTAACAGAGAGATTCAACTGGTCAACCGGTTTGTTGAATAACTCTTCAGGAATCGAAGGATGATCCGGACTTGGTTCAGCGACGACCTGAGAAATCCTGCTGTAAGTCATTAACGGCTGGATTTGTTCTACAACAATGGCCGCGGCACTGCTGACAGCATCGGATGGGGAGATGGTGCTGTCCGTCCAGACTTCTAAGTGTAACCGCTCGCGGTTGGTATCACGGCCGACCCGTACCGGTTCTACAGAATAATTAACTTTGGTAACCGGAGTGAAGAGAGCATCGACAGGAATAACACCGATGGGTAAATTCGAACTATTCTCTGCTTGCCGGTAACCCTCACCCAGTTCCACGTCGAACTCTATATTTAACTTAGCTTCCGGAGAATCCAGAGTTGCCAGGTATAATTCCGGATTCATTAGTTCAAAATCTGCCGAAGGTTTAATGTCGGCGGCAGTAACCTGCCCTTCGCCCTCGACTTCCAGAGTCAACTTTCCGGCTAATCCGGTAAGTGACTTCAACCTTATTGCTTTTACGTTTAACAGTAATTCGGTAACGTCTTCTTTCACATGCGGAATTGTAGACAATTCATGTTGCACGCCATCGATTTTCACATGAGTAACCGCCGCACCGGTGAGATAACTTAAAAGCACACGGCGTAACGCATTGCCGACGGTAATGCCGAAGCCTTTTTCCAGCGGCTCGACTACCAGATGGGCATAATTCTCTTTAATTTCCACTGTTTCTATTCTAGCTACACTCAAACGGGACACTGAACCCCTCCTTATTAGCGGATTACCTCGAGTAGTACTCGATAATAGCTTTACCGCTAAATTTGGCTTCAATATCTGCAGGGGCCGGTAAAGATATCACCTGACCAACCAGGTTTTGCTTATCAAGACTCAACCAGGTGGGTAACACCTTGCTTTCGATACGTTCTGCCAATAGCTTGAAGTACTCCGACTTCTTACTGGTTTCTTTAACGGAAATTTTATCGCCCTCTTTGACTAATGCCGAGGGAATATTGGTAACCTTATCATTAATTGAAATATGTCCGTGAGTAACCAGCTGTCTCGCCTGAGAACGCGAGTCAGCCAACCCCAAACGGAAGACCACATTATCCAGACGTCTCTCCAGCATAATCATTAAGGTATTGCTGGTGTTACCGGTCTGCTTCTCCGCAATGCTGAAAAACCGGCGGAATTGCCGTTCCATTAACTCGTAGGTATAACGAGCTTTTTGCTTCTCTTTCAGCTGTACGCCGCGATCGGAAAGCCTGCGCCGTGAACCGGCGGATTTCCCCGGCGGTCTCGGGCGGCGCTCTACCGCACACTTCGGGGTGAAACAACGGTCACCCTTAAGCATTAATTTTTCTCCGCTGCGCCGGCATAACCGGCAATTTGGTCCAATATATCTTGCCATCTACCTATCCTCTACACACGTCTCTTTTTGGTCGGGCGGCAGCCGTTATGGGGTATGGGAGTGATATCCCGGATACTGGTAATATGCAAACCGGAAGCTTGTAAAGAACGGATTGCCGCTTCACGTCCGCTGCCGGGTCCCTTAACACACACTTCTATCTGACGTAAGCCATGCTCCATTGCTTTGCGCGCCGCATCGCGGGCGGCCATCTGAGCCGCATACGGAGTCCCTTTACGGGAACCTTTAAAGCCTGATGTTCCGGAGCTGGCCCATGAGATTACATTCCCCTGCGAATCAGTTAAAGTAACAATCGTATTATTGAAGGTGGACTGTATAAAAGCCCGACCTACAGGAATCGATTTTCGCTCTCTTCTTCTTCTCGGTTTGGTCTGTTTCTTTTCTTCAGGCATATATCCTCCTGGGTTAAACCCTAAATCTTAAACTCTAAATCCTAAACAAATAATAAATACTAACTACTAATTACTCTTTAGGTCTTAGTCATACCGCGCTTCTGGCCTCTGCCGGCAACTGTCTTACGCGGTCCTTTTCTGGTACGTGAATTCGTACGGGTACGCTGTCCGTGTACCGGAAGGCTCCTGTGGTGCCTGGTACCCCGGTAACAACTAATTTCGGTCAACCGCTTAATATTTAAGCTGACCATTTTCCGGACATCGCCTTCGACCTTATACTCCCGGGAAATGATGTCACGGATTTTATTCTGTTCCTCTTCGGTGAGGTTGTCCGTCCGAGTTGTCGGTTCAATCCCGGCTTTTTCGACAATTTTCAATGCCTGAGTTCGCCCGATACCGTAAAGGTATTGGAGTGAAACCCATATCTGTTTGTTTTTCGGTAAATCAACACCGGCAATACGCGCCATTTATATATCTCCTCCCGGCAATTATCCCTGCCGCTGCTTATGCTTCGGCTTATCGCAAATGATTCTCACGACACCGTGCCGTTTAATCACTTTACATTTTTCACATCTTACTTTTACTGAAGCTTTTACTTTCATTGTTTTCCTCGTCTTTATTTAAACCGGTAAGTAATCCGGCCCCGGTTAAGGTCATAGGGTGATAGTTCGACAATCACCTTATCCCCGGCTAATATTTTTATATAGTGCATCCGGATTTTTCCGGAAATGTGCGCTAATACCCTATGCCCATTGGGCAATTCCACACGGAACATTCCGTTGGGTAGAGGCTCGACTACAGTACCTTCGACTTCGATAGCCTCTTTTTTAGCCATAATCTCCTTCTATATATACCGACCCATTATAATGCCGTTAATACCTCAGCTTCACCTTCGGTTACGGCTACTGTATGTTCAAAGTGCGCCGAAAGACTTCCGTCTGCCGTCCGCACCGTCCAATTATCGGCATCTATCTTCGTACGCCAACCGCCGATATTCAACATCGGTTCCAGTGCCAGAACCATCCCCTTTTTCAAGACCGGTCCGGTACGGGGTATTCCGTAATTCGGTATCAACGGATCTTCATGCATATCCCGCCCGATACCGTGCCCGGTATACTCCCGGACTACCGCAAACCCCTTCGACTCCGCAAATTGCTGAATGGCGTAAGAAACGTCACCCAACCGGGCGTTAGCCCTTGCCGCCACAATCCCCTGCTTTAAAGCACCCTCGGTAGCAGCAATCAAATCAGCAGCTTTTCCGCTGATTTTACCCACCCCGACGGTTATGGCGGAGTCACCCTGATATCCATTATAAATAGCACCGAAATCCAGGGAAACTATATCCCCTTCCTGAAGGACCTTCTGTCCCGGTATTCCGTGCACTATTTCATCGTTAACCGATACACACAAATTAGCCGGGTATCCCCGATACCCTTTAAATGAAGACTGGCCACCCAATCTTTTTAATTCCCGTTCTGCGATTATATCAAGTTCCTTGGTTTTCATCCCCGGTTTTACCTGGAATTTCAATTCCTCCAGAACGGCGGCAACAATTTTCCCCGCCTGACGCATTATCGCAATTTCGCGTTCAGACTTAGTTATTATACCCATTAATTCTTCCGGAGTGAAGCTATCAGCCTCCGGCTTATCTCCTCAATGTCACCCTCACCATCGATTTCCAGTAATTTACCGGCCTTTAAATAATAATCGATTAAGGGTGCGGTTTCGGCAAAATAGACTTTCAAACGGTTCTTAACAGTCGCCGGCTGGTCGTCAGTCCGTTGGTAAAGTTCACCACCGCATTTATCACATTTCCCGGCGACCTTGGGCGGAGAACTGACGGAATGGTAAGGCGTCTGGCACTGCCGGCAAATCCAGCGGCCGCTTAACCGGGTTAATAATTCTTCTTCGCCTACTTTAATGTATACTACTCTATCGATTTTCTTATTCGTTTCTTTGAGAGCTTTATCCAGTGCTTCTGCCTGTTTTAACGTACGGGGAAAGCCATCGAATACAATCCCGTTTTTCTTATCGACTACCGCCAGTTTATCCATCACCATTTTGATGGTAATTTCATCCGGAACGAGCTTGCCTTCTTTCATATAGGCCTGAGCCTGTTTACCGAGCTCGGTTCCCTCGGCAGCCGCCTGGCGGAACAGGTCGCCGGTGGACATCTGCACCAGATTCAGGTTGGCAGCGATGTTGCTGACCTGAGTCCCTTTCCCGGCTCCCGGAGCACCTAATAAAATTACGTACATATCGATATTTTCACCTGATTTTATTTAATGAACCCTTCGTACCGCCGCATGGTAAGCTGCGCTTCCATCTGTTTCATAGTATCCAGAGCTACACCAACAACGATGATAAGACCGGCGCTGGACAACTGGGCATATTCTATCCCGGTTACCAAGCGGGCAATAAACGGCATTACTGCAACTAAACTCAAAAACAGAGCTCCCGCCCAGGTAATACGGTTGACCACAAAGTTCAGGTAAGTTACCGTCGGTTTCCCCGGACGGACCCCGGGAACAAAACCACCCTGACGCTGAAGGGTTCCCGGCAAATCCTGCTGCTGGAAAATCATCGAGGTATAGAAGAAGGTAAAACCAAAGGTCAACAGGAAATAGAACACCCAGTAGAAAATACCCTCAGGCAGGTCTGCCTGTGAATTAAACAAGTTATAAACGTGCGTGGCAAAATTCGCCGGTGCACCGGCCGGGGCGACGAAGTAACTGGCAATAACACCGGGTAGCATAACCAGAGACATCGAGAAGATTAAAGGAATCATACCGGCGGAGTTAACACGCAGCGGAATATGGGTCGAACCACCCTGCTTGTACATCCGGCCGCCGCGGAATACGCTGCGGGCGTACTGAACGGGAATCCGGCGGTGGGCTTCCGTAAACACCACGATAAACATAATCGTCGCCAGAATAATAAGGACGTAGAAAATAAACCCTATCATGTTGCTACCGATATCTATCTGGCTCTGGCCGATTACCTGCCATAAGCCGGAAACGATACCGCCGAAGATTATAATCGAAATACCGTTACCGATGCCGTATTCCGTGATAAGTTCGCCTAACCAAACGCATAAAACGGTACCGGCAATCATAGACACAATCATTGCTGTCATCGGCAGCGCACCGGCCATCTCGAATACGCCCTGACTCCTCAAGAAGACCAACTGTCCGTAAGCCTGGATACCTCCCAGCGGAACCATCAGCCAGTGAGTAATCTGGTCGACACGATGACGTCCGGATTCGCCTTCCTGCGATAAAGCCTGCAGACGCGGAATAATGGGTACCAGCAGCATCATAATAATCGATGCGGTGATATACGGATAAACACCCATCGCGGCTACGCTGAAGTTACGCATCGCGCCGCCGCTGAACATATCCAGCATACCCAGCAATCCGTTGCTCTGAAACAACTGGGCGAGAGCCGCGGAATCAATACCGGGCAACGGGACATGGGCAACGAACCGGTATATAACAAGGATGCCTATCGTAAAGAGAATTCGACGCCTCAGGTCAGGGAGGTGAAAGGCGTCGAGCATCGCTTGAAATAAACGGGGTCTACTTTGTTTCTGCCGCATTCTCCAGTTCCTCCGCTTTGCCACCTAATTTTTCTATCATAGCTTTAGCGGTTTCCGAAAACTTATTAGCCTTAACGGTCAGTTTACGCTTGAACTCCCCGCCAACTAATATTTTTACCGGCTGCACTGATGATTTGATCAACCCGGCTGCCAGTAAAGTATCCGGGGTAACTTCACTGCCTGTTTTAAATCCATTAAGACTTCCCAAAGTAACTATGCTATAAACAACTCTGAATCTGTTTTTAAATCCGCGTTTCTGGGGGAGACGCTTGATTAGCGGCATCTGGCCACCTTCGAATCCTTTAGGGATATCATGACCGGAGCGTGATTTTTGCCCTTTATTACCACGTCCGGAGCAGGCGCCGTGACCGCTCCCGTAGCCTCGCCCGATACGCCTGGTCGCTTTTCTAGCACCAGCGCCGGGGTGCAGTTCATCCTGCCTCACGAGTTTGCCTCCTCAATTCTAATCAGATGTCTGACTTTATTAATCTGACCCCGGAGAACAGCCGAATCTTTATGTTCAACACTCTGGTTCAGCCTGTGTAATCCGAGAGCTCTCAATGTTTTTTTCTGGTCTTCGGCATAACCTATGCCGCTTTTTACCCAGATGATACGTATTTTAGCCACTGGTCGCCCCCTCAGTCGATTCTAATACCGGTCCCTCGGGTTTCGCTACTGCAGGTTTTTGTTCAGCCGGTTTACGAAGCTGGCTCAGAGCAAGTATGGTTGCTTTAGCCAAGTTAATCCGGTTCGAACTGCCCAGTGATTTCGCGATAATATCTTTGACCCCGGCTACTTCCAGTACCGGACGCATACTGCCGCCGGCGATAACGCCGGTGCCCGGGCTGGCCGGTTTCAAAATAACTACAGCTGCCCCGAATTTGGCGTTTATCTGATGAGGAATCGTAACACCCTTCAACGGGACCTCTATTAAATGTTTGCGGGCCACTGCTCCAGCTTTGTTTACGGCTTCCGGAACCTCGTTGGCTTTACCGATTCCCATACCGACATGTCCGGCTTCATCCCCCGTAACCACCAGAGCACTGAATCTCAGACGTTTACCGCCTTTGACTACTTTAGCCACGCGGTTGATATAGACCAGCTTATCATTTAAAGCCAGGTCAGTTGCATCTATTCTACTGATAATTTCTTTGGCCAATTTAGCAACCTCGCTTAGAATTTGAGTCCCGATTCACGGGCTCCGTCAGCCAGGGCTTTTACTCTACCCTGGTATTTAAAACCGCCGCGGTCGAACACAACTTCTTTAATACCCTTTTCGATAGCTCTCTTTGCGACGACCGAGCCGACTATTTTTGCTTCTTCGGATTTCTTTTTGCCTTCCAACTGTCCTTTGATTTCAGCTTCAAGTGTAGAGGCTGAAGCAATCGTTTTTCCGGCTGAATCATCGATTATCTGAGCGTAAATGTGACTTAAACTCCGGAATACACATAATCTAGGTCTGGTCTCACTGCCTTCTACCTTGGCTCTAACCCGGACATGTCGGTGTTGGCGTGCTTCTCTGGTATTAATCTTACTCATTATTACTTAGCACCTATCGCTTTACCTGTTTTACCGGCTTTCAGATGGATCGCTTCACCGGTATATTTGATACCTTTACCTTTGAAATCATCCAGCGGTTTAATGCCTCTGATTTTAGCCGCCATCTGGCCGACTATCTGTTTATCGATACCGCTGACTTTAATCTTATTTGTTCCGTCTACCCCGAGGGTAATGCCGTCCATCGGCACAACTTCTACCTGATGAGAATAACCGGCACGTAATACAACATTCTTACCGGTGAGAGTAGCACGGTAGCCGACTCCGACGACTTCCAATTCCTTCTGAAATCCTTTAGTTACCCCGGTTACCATATTTGCCAGTAAACTGCGGTAAAGACCGTGCAATGCACGTTGCTCGCGGTCGTCCCCGGACCGGCTGACTAATATGCGGTTATCTTCCTGGGTTACCGTAATACCGGGATTAATTCCCTGCTTCAGTTCACCCTTTGGGCCCGTCACCGTAACCACATTTTCTTTGATATCAACTTTTACTCCGGACGGTAGAGTAATTGGCAATCGACCTATTCTAGACACGGTTCACCTCTTAAAATTACCAAACGTAACATAGTATTTCGCCGCCAACACCCTGGCGCCAGGCCTGTTTGCCTGTCATGATGCCTTTCGGCGTGGAAATTATTGCTATACCCAGACCGCCGTAAACCCGCGGAATTTCGCCGCGTTCTACATATACCCTGAGTCCGGGTTTGCTGATTCTTTCCAGACCGATGACGGCCGGTTGGTTTTTGCCTGCGTATTTTAAAGTGATTTTAATCGACTTAGCAATTTTATCTTTAGTTACTTCGAATTCCTTGATAAAACCTTCGTCTTTTAAAATCTGGGCAACGGCAATCTTCACCTTAGAAGCCGGTACCATTACCGAATCATGGTGCACCATGAGGCCGTTGCGAATCCGGGTCAACATATCTGCGATTGGGTCTGAAATACTCATAACTTACCTACCAGCTCGCTTTTCTTACGCCGGGTATTTGCCCGGCTAACGCTAATCTACGAAAACAAATACGGCAAATTCCGAAGCGGCGAATATAAGCCCGCGGCCTTCCGCATAACAGGCAGCGATAATGCTGCTGGGTTTTGTATTTTGCCGGTCGTTGTGCTTTTAGTCTTTTTGCTTTTGTTGCCATTAATACCTCTTACTCCTTTGTGAAAGGCATACCCATTAATTCAAGTAACTGACGGCTTTCTTCATCGGTTTTCGCGGAAGTGACAATGGTTATCTGCAATCCCCGGACTTTATCTACCTTTTCAAATTCGATTTCCGGAAAAACCGTCTGCTCTTTAAAACCAAGGTTATAATTTCCGCGGCCGTCAAACGCGTTGCGGGGTACTCCCTGAAACTCGCGGATACGGGGAAGCACAGCATTAACGAGACGGTCCAGGAATTCATACATCCGTTCACCACGCAGGGTTACTTTAAGACCGATGGGCATTCCCTGTCTCAGTTTGAAGTTAGCGATAGACTTGGTCGAACGGGTAGTGACGGGAGCTTGGCCGGTAATTGCCGCCAGGTCAGCTCTGGCTGCATCCATCGCCTTACCGTTAGTAATTGCTTCACCCATACCGATATTTACCGATATCTTCTCCAGGCGCGGTACTTCCATAACATTCTGATAACCACGTTCTTTTAATAAAGCCGGAGCAACTTCTTTAATATATTTATCTTTCAGGCGTGCCATTTTAATCAATCACCTCACGACAGACACGGCAAATCCTGGCGCGGCGACCGTCCTCGAGAACACGGTATCCGACGCGGGCGGGTTTATTGCAGTGTTTACAAATCAACATCACATCGGCAACATTAAGGGGAGCCTCACGCTCAATAATGCCGGCCTGCTTTACCGCTCCCTTAGCTTTGCTGTGTTTTTTCTGGAAATTGGCACCTTCTACAATAAGGGCTTCGTCTTTCGGATAAGCAAACCGTACCTTACCGGTCTTCCCTTTATCTTTACCCGATATGATTAATACGTTATCGTCTTTCTTTATCTTCATGGTCGTTATCCTTATAAAACTTCCGGGGCCAGCGAAATGATCTTGGTAAACTCTTTTTCGCGCAGTTCCCGGGCAACCGAACCGAATATACGGGTTCCTTTAGGGTTGTTTCTATCCGTTAAAATAACGGCGGCATTATCATCGAACCGGATATAGGAACCATCGCGGCGGCGGTGCGGCTTGGTGCATCGGACAATAACCGCCCTGACGACATCGCCTTCCTTCACTACCGCTTCCGGGGTTGCCCTTTTTACGGATGCGACGATAACATCCCCCAGGGTCGCATATCTGCGTCCCGAACCACCCGGAATGTTTACGCACATTATTTGCTTGGCGCCGGTATTATCGGCAACTTTTAATCTGGTAAATGCCTGAATCATCTTGTTCCGTCCTGACTAAGTTATCTCGGTCGGTTTAACCTCGATTACTTCACCCTTCTTAATAATTTGTGCAACTCTCCATCTCTTATCTCGGGAGAGCGGGCGGGTTTCTATAATTTGAACGGTATCTCCGTTCTTACTCTCATTGTTATTATTATGAGCTTTATACTTGGCCACCCTTTTCATCGTCTTTTTATAAAGTCGATGATGGGTCGTTGATTCGACAGCTACGACAACAGTCTTGTCCATTTTGTCACTGATAACGGTCCCAATGCGTATTTTACGTTTATTATTCATATAGTTATTTGCCCTGGTCGGCTGCCAGCGACCGCTCCTTTAATACAGTCTCGATACGCGAGATATCTTTTTTTACCCGCGGAATTTCGCGGTGATTAACCAACTGTTTGGTCGATAATCTGATCCGCAGGTTGAACAGTTCCTGTTCGGCAGCCTGCAGTTTTTTCTTCAATTCGGCAGAGTCTAAAGCACGGATTTCTTCAATTTTCATCTTGCGTTACCTCCGTTGCCTCTACTTTGCCGACTCCGACCTGAATGGCCTGCCGGGTTATGAATTTAACTTCCAGCGGCAGTTTATTCGATGCCAGACGAGCGGCTTCTTTAGCGGCAGTTTCGGTGACATCCGCCAGTTCGAAGATAATACGTCCCCGTTTGACCGCAGCTACCCAGTGATCCGGAGCACCTTTACCGCTGCCCATACGTGTTTCGGCGGCTTTCTTGGTTATCGATTTATCCGGAAATATTCTAATCCAGACTTTTCCACCGCGGCGAAAGTGATGCGTAATAGTACGCCGGGCGGCTTCTATCTGACGGGCGGTAATCCAGGCTGATTCAAGTGCCTGCATTCCGTAATCGCCAAACTCAAGGGTATTACCGGCGTGGGCTGCACCACGGCGGCGGTCTTTTTGCATTTTACGATATTTAACGCGTTTAGGCTGCTCCATTCTTCCCCTCTTTTTCCGCAGTTACGGGCTTAGTTGCCTCACCGCTTGCGGCCGGAGCCTGAGTACCGGCTGATTCTATTGTAATGACGTCAGATTCGGCTTCGGGCAGGATATCTCCCTTATAAATCCAGACCTTAACGCCGATTCTGCCCATCGTGGTGGCTGCTTCTGTAAAACCGTAATCCACATCAGCGCGTAGAGTCTGCAGCGGCACCCGTCCTTCATGCATCATCAAGCGCCGTGCAATTTCAGCACCACCCAGACGACCGGCGCAAGTAATTCTCATACCTTTGGCACCGGCTTGCAAGGTGCGGAAAATAGCCTGTTTCATTGCCCGGCGGTAAGCCAAATGATGTTCTATCTGGTCCGCTACATTACGTGCAACCAAAAAAGCATCTAATTCCGGCTGCTGGATTTCCTGAATATTAAGCTGGATTTTCTTGCCAACCATTTTTTCCAGAAATTGCCTCATCTCATCGACACGCTGTCCGCCGCGGCCGATGACGATACCCGGGCGTGAGGTATGAATCGTCACGGATATCCGGTTGGATTGCCTGTCGATTATTACCTGCGAAATCCCGGCTTCGGGATATTTGCCCATGATCGCTTTGCGCAGTTTCAGGTCTTCGTGCAGATTTTCAAGATACTGTTTCTTACTGCCGTACCATTTCGACTGCCAGTCACGAATTACACCTAGTCTAAAACCGTTGGGATTAACCTTATGACCCATTAGCTCTCCTGCTCCGTAACAATTACGGTAATATGGCTTGAACGCTTCAATATGGGACTAGCCATTCCTCTCGACCGAGCGCGGTACCGTTTCATCACTGGCCCATCGTCAGCGTAAATGCTGGCAATCCGCAAATCGGAAATGGCGAGTTGATGATTGTTTTCCGCATTTGCCGCTGCTGATTTAACGACCTTGCTGACCACTCTGGCATGAGGCGTCGGGACGAACTTCAGTATAGTCAGAGCTTCCTCGACCTTCTTCCCCCGTACCAGGTCAACAATCGGCCGTATTTTCCGGGCCGAAATTCCTGTATTTTTTGTTACTGCTTTAATTTCCATCGTTGTATCTCAATTTCAACTATTCTTCCGCTGCTGCTTTGCGAGAATGCCCGCGGAATGTACGAGTGGGAGCAAACTCACCCAAGCGGTGTCCTACCATATTTTCAGTTATATAAACCGGCATATGTCTGCGTCCGTCATGGACCGCAATCGTTAATCCCACCATCTGGGGCATAATCGTGCAATAGCGTGACCACGTCTTGATAACCGTTTTTTGGCTGGCACGACTCATCGTGTCTACCTTTTTCATTAACTTCGGGTCAACGGCTGGACCTTTTTTGGTTGACCGTGACATCTACTTACCTCTCCGTTTTACTATCAATCTATCAGAAGCCTTGGGCTTTCTTGTTTTAAGACCGAGCGCCGGTTTACCCCAGGGAGTCTTGGGATTTGCCAAACCGATAGGCGAACGCCCTTCACCACCGCCGTGCGGATGGTCTCTCGGTGTCATTGCGGAGCCTCTTACGGAAGGCCTCCAACCCATTAAACGTTTGCGTCCGGCTTTACCGAGTTTAACACCTTCATGGTCGATATTCCCGACCTGTCCGATAGTCGCATAACAATCAGCCCGGAAGCGTCTCATTTCCCCAGAAGGTAACCTTATTAAGGCGTATTCTCCTTCCTTGGTCATTAACTGAGCAGCCGTACCGGCACTGCGTACAAGTTGGCCGCCTTTGCCGCGCTCGATTTCAATATTATGGATAAAGGTACCGGTGGGAATCATTTTTAAGGGCATCGAGTTACCGGGTTTGATTTCAGCGGTTTCGCCGGCTAAAATCATACTGCCGACATTAAGTCCCATCGGAGCCAAAATATACCGTTTTTCACCATCGATATAGTAGATAAGTGCGATGTTCGCCGAGCGGTTCGGGTCGTATTCAATAGCAACCACTTTACCGGGAATTCCGATTTTATCCCGGCGAAAATCCACGTCACGCAACAGTTGTTTGGCACCACCGCCGCGATGACGGCAGGTTATGACGCCCCGGTTATTCCGTCCGGCATTCTTCTTTAATATTCTGACCAGTGACTTTTCGGGCTTAGTCTTAGTTATCTCTTCATAAGTCGAGACACTCATGTTCCGGCGCCCGGGAGATGTTGGTTTATATGCCTTAATGCCCACGCAAGTACTCCTTATACACCCTCAAAGAGCTGAATCTTATCACCGGCTTTTAAAGTAACGATAGCCTTTTTTGTGGCCGGTATTACGACTAACTTCCGGCCGCTTCTTTTCGTACTGGCCGGCAATGTAATTACATTAACGGTTGTAACGGATACTTTAAATGCTTTTTCTACCGCTTCTTTAATTTGCTTTTTATTCGCTTCAATGCCTACCTCAAAAGCATACTTGCCGATGGTTTGCAAAGTAGTGCTCTTCTCAGTAACCAGGGGGCGTTTAATTACTTCATAGAGATGCATCTTTTACCTCTTCCAATGGTGCCTTACCCCACAGCTCTTCAGCCTGTTTGACTGCGTTTTCAGTCATCACCAAAACTTTAAATGACAGCAAATCAACTACATTAAGTAGACCGGCCGGTAAGGTCTTGGTTGCCGGTAAATTGCGGGCCGATTTAATTAAGTTAACAGCTGGTTTTCCATCGACAATTAAGGCTGAGTTTTCGATGCCTAAAGCCTGTAATATCCGTTCCATTTCTTTAGTTTTAGGTTCGCTAAACTCTAATTGTTCTAATATTTTCAATTCGCCGTCGCGAACTTTTGCGGATAACATGCAGCGAATCGCAGACTGCCGCATCTTTTTGGGAGTATCCTGACGGTAATCGCGGGGATGAGGCCCGAAAACCACACCGCCGTGCCTTCGCAAGGGTGACCGGGAATCACCCATACGGGCATTACCGGTACCTTTCTGGCGATAGAGCTTTTTAGTACTGCCGGCTACTTCATTACGGGTTTTAGTATCGGCGGTTCCCTGACGGGCATTGGCCCGCTGTGCCACGAAAACCTGGTGAACCAGGGCTTCGTTGAACGGTACGCTAAATACCGTATCATTGATTTCTATGTTCTTTACTGCCTCGCCATTGAGGTTATAAACAGGGACCTGCATTTATTTACTCCTACCGGATTTCTTGATAATTACCAAGCCGTTTTTTGCACCGGGTATAGCACCTTTGACCAGCAAAAGATTACGGTCGGCATTGGCCTGGAAAACTACCAGTTTTTGTACCGTTACCTGTTCATCACCCATATGTCCGGCCATCCGCTGACCTTTCCAAACACGGCCGGGATAAGTAGTCGAACCGATAGCACCGGGATGACGCTGTCTGTCAGACTGGCCGTGAGTTTTGGGGCCGCCTTTAAAATGATAGCGTTTCACGGAACCGGCAAAACCCTTACCGCGTGACGTGCCGATAACATCGACTTTGTCTCCGGCTTTAAACAGGCTGGCGTCTACTTTATCGCCAACTTTAATTCCGTCCGTTTTATCAATCCTGAATTCTCTGAGATACTTAAACTGTTCGAGACCTTTTAAATGGCCTTTTTCCGGCGCACTTAATTTCTTGGCTGTGCCAAACCCTAACTGGATGGCGCTATAGCCGTCTATTTCATCGGTCTTAATCTGTGTTACGGCACAGGGACCGACTTCGATAGCGGTAAGCGGTTCAAGAATTCCGTTCTCACTGTATAACTGGGTCATACCCAGTTTTTTCCCAATAATTCCATCAATCATTGTACTTGTCCTAGTCCATCTTAATATCTATTTCGACACCTGACGGCAGGTTCAATTTGGCGAGCGAATCGATTGTTTTCGATGTCGTCTGAACAATATCAATCAAACGCTTATGCGTCCTGATTTCAAATTGTTCCTGCGAGTCCTTATCGATAAATGTCGAGCGATTAACACTTATCTTGCGGAAACGTGTCGGCAACGGAATGGGGCCGACAACGACCGCTCCGGTCGCCTCTACGGCGGCTACAATCTGCTCGGCGGACTGGTCGAGCAACTTGTGGTCGAAACTTTTTAACTTAATACGAATCTTTTGTTCAGGCATATTTTCTACCTACAGCGATAATCCTTTCCGCCAGTTCAGCGGGCACCTCTCGATACTGATAGAATTCCATCGTATGGGTGGCTCGACCTTGTGTTAGCGAACGCAGGCTGGTAGTGTAACCGAAGGCCTCCGAAAGAGGTACCAACACCCGGATAATACAGGTGCCGGCATACTCGGTTTCGATTGCCTCGATATGACCTCTTCTTGAGTTCAGGTCACTGATAATGTCACCAAGGAACTGACCTGGTGCAATTATTTCTAGTTTCATTATGGGCTCGAGAATAACCGGTTTACCTTTGCGTAAACCTTCTTTGAAAGCGAAAGATCCGGCCATTTTAAACGCCATTTCCGAAGAATCGACTTCATGATAGCTGCCGTCGACAAGAGTAGCAGTTACATCCACGACCGGATAACCGGCACGGCCGCCGCTTTCCATTGCTTCACGGATGCCTTCTTCAATAGGCTTAATAAAGTTTTTCGGGATAATCCCGCCCTTTGTTTTATCTTCAAAAACAAATCCGGAACCGCTTTCGCCGGGTTTAAATTCGACGACAGCATGTCCGTATTGTCCGTGACCGCCGGACTGCTGAACGAATCTGCCCTCTGCACGGGCCGGGACGGTAATCGTTTCACGATACGCGACCTGAGGTTTACCAATAACTGCCGAAACACCAAAACCGGTTAATAAACGGCTGACGATAATATCCAGGTGAAGTTCGCCCATACCGGCAATAACCGTCTGCCCTGTCTCCTGGTCGTACTTAACTTTAAAGGTCGGGTCTTCTTCCGCCAGTTTATTGAGGGCTTCTCCAATTTTATCCTGGTCGGCTCTGGTCTTGGGTTCGATAGCAACGGTAATAACCGGTTCGGGGAACCGAATTGATTCAAGGACCACCTGCTGGTCCGTGGTACAAATGGTATCACCGGTAAAGGTATTTTTCATACCCAGGCTGGCGACTATTGAGCCGGTATCGGCTCCATTGATATCTTCACGGTGATTGGAATGCATTAATAATAATCTGCCGATGCGTTCTTTTTTGCGCCGTGCAGAATTGTATACTTCATCTCCGGCATCGATACGCCCGGAATATACTCTGAGATAAACAAGCCGCCCGACAAACGGGTCGGAAACGACTTTGAAAGCCAGAGCAGTAAAAGGAGCTTCGTCACTGGCAGGACGACTGACTTCGGTATTGTTTTTAATATCGGTTGCTCTTACGGGAGGCATATCCAACGGTGAGGGTAAATAAGCAACTACGGCATCAAGTAAAAGCTGGATTCCTTTATTTTTAAGAGCAGTGCCGCAAACTACCGGAACACCACGGTTAGCCAGAGTAATCCGGCGGAGAGCGTCTTTTATTTCTTTATCGGTAATTTCTTTTTCTTCCAGATAGGAAACCATTGTTTGGTCATCGAGTTCGGCAATTTTTTCAATTAGCTTATAACGAGCTTTAGTGAAGCGTTCTTGTTCGGGCTCGGGAATCGGGATAAGAACGGGCTCGGTATCCGCGCCCTCTTCAAAATGCCAGGCTTTACTATCGACGAGGTCAATAACGCCGTTGTATGCCGATTCGCTGCCGATGGGTAATTGAATGACCAACGGAACCGCATGTAAACGCTGTTCAATCATGGAAATAGTCCGGTTGAAATCAGCGCCTACCCGGTCCATCTTATTAATGAAGCAAACCCGGGAAACATTATAACGGTCCGCCTGACGCCAAACAGCCTCAGATTGAGCCTGAACGCCGGCGACGGCATCGAATACCACCACCGCTCCGTCTAAAACACGTAAACTGCGTTCGACTTCGGCGGTAAAATCAATGTGTCCGGGAGTATCGATAATATTAACGCGATGCTCTTTCCAGTAGCAGGTTGTCGCTGCGGCGGTAATAGTAATACCGCGCTCGCGTTCCTGCTGCATCCAGTCCATTACGGCGGTGCCTTCATCAACGTTACCTATTTTGTATGTCAGACCGGTGTGATACAAAATCCGCTCGGTGACGGTGGTTTTACCGGCGTCAATATGAGCAATAATTGCGATATTTCTTATCCGTTCTAGCGGATAGCGATCTGACATCGATTTATCCTTATGCCTGGATGGAGCAATTGTCGTAGTAATTGTAATTCACCTCTACCATCTATAGTGAGCAAAGGCACGGTTAGCCTCTGCCATTTTATGCGTATCTTCACGCTTCTTAATTGTATTGCCCTGTTCTTTAGACGCTTCGGTAACTTCAGCGGCCAGTTTCTCCGCCATAGCTTTACCTTTACGTGACCGGGCAGCCTGCAAAATCCAGCGGATAGCAATTTCCGCGCCCAGCTCGGGTTCGATTTCCATCGGAACCTGGTAAGTTGCTCCGCCGACACGGCGGGCTTTTACCATTAATAAAGGACTGGCATTTTTTATTGCCTGTTCCAGTACGGAAACGGGCGGTTTATTTTCCTGAGTTTCGATAATCTGCAAGGCACTGTACAAAATACCTTCCGCGGTACTTTTCTTACCACGTTCCATTAACTTGTTTATTAATTTTGAAACGGTTACGTTACCATATTTAACGTCTGGCTGGGGTAACCGCTTGCTTATCTGTCCTCTTCTTGCCATTATATCCTCCTAAGCGGTGGCGGCGTGAGCGGCACCTTCACCTTTGGTACCGGTGCGCTTGGCTCCATATTTACTGCGGCCCTGTTTACGGTTGTTGACGCCGGTAGTATCTAAAGCGCCTCTAATAATATGATAGCGGACACCGGGTAAATCAGGTACGCGGCCGCCGCGAATTAACACTACGGAGTGTTCCTGTAACTCATGGCCTTCGCCCGGAATGTACGCCGTGACTTCCATCTGATTCGATAATCTGACTCTGGCTACTTTACGCAGAGCTGAATTCGGTTTCTTCGGGGTTACGGTCTTCACCTGAACGCAAACGCCGCGCTTCTGGGGAGCACCTTCTCCTTGCGAAACCTTGTTCTTCAATGCATTGAAGACAAATCTCAACGCGGGAGCTCTGGTTCGCTTGCTAAGCTTCCGGCGTCCTTTTCGTACCAGCTGATTTATTGTCGGCAACTTTTTTCTCCCTTTACACAATGTAAATGGATGAGCCAAGGCTCATCCATTTAATAAGCCAGATCAAAGATTGTTATATTTATTCGCAATCTTAGCCTATCAGTGGCGAAACTGAAAGACCAAGTGTATAATTTATCACATCCTATATAGGCTTGTCAATAAGCATCGATACGTATTTTTACATTTGGGCCATACCGGATAACATTAGAAGCGGAAAAACGGCTTATTACAGCCTGTTTTCCGGCCGTTTCAAATTATCCAACAGGCCGGTAAACTGCCCGTCCAGAGCCGGTAACGACTTACCGAATAAGTGCGTATGCAGCGGCGTAATCGAAATCTGGTCCAGGGAGATAGCTCGGGTATCCGTATCTTCAGGAACATTGTTCGATGCTTTCTGATATTTCAGCCAGTAATATCCGTACCGGCCGTCATTGCCTTCTTCTATGGAAATATCCAGCCCGGTAGTCGAAGGACGGGTAATTTTAATACCACTATATTTATATATAGGCAAATCCGGGGTGTTTACATTAAGCAAAAACCCGGGTTTTAAATCCGATTCGAAAGCAGCTTTAACCAATACCGATGCAAATTTCGCCGTGTCGGTAAAATATTGGCTATCCCATCCTGCGACCGAAACCGCAATCGAAGAGATACCATGCAAATACCCCTGTAGAGCACCGCCCACCGTCCCGGAAATGAGAATGTCATCACCCAGGTTCGGCCCGTGATTGATACCGGAAACCACCAGGTCAACCCGTCCGGCCAGACGGCTGATTCCCATTATCACGCAATCGCCCGGGGTGCCGCTCACAGCATACGTTTCCACTCCATCCGGTAGAGGCATGATTTTTTGTGCCCGCAGAGGATGTCGTAAAGTGAGCGCCGTACCTATGCCGCTTTGCTCACGGTCGGGTGCGACTACGATTACGTCTGCAAAGTTTTTCAGTTGGCCGACCAGTGCTTGCAGACCCGCTGCATTTACACCGTCATCGTTAGTTACCAGAATTTTCATACTATTGTTTGAGTTTATCACAGCCTCGTGAGTAAGAGCAATCCGACTACCCCCCGCCACCCTCGTGATTTAACCTTTCGGGCCCAAATATGCTATGATACGAATATAGCTGTATTTTATAACGAATTAGCTCTGAAACAGTTATTCTGACATAGTAAAATTCTAATTGGAAGAGATGTATTATGAGTCATAATGTCAGCGACACACCGGCGACTTTTTTAGATGAAGTGGCCGCTACCCCGGGCGGCAGTAAAATCCGCGCCTGTATTCAATGCGGGATGTGCTCGGGAACCTGTCCCACCGCCCAATATTGGGAGTATCCGGTACGTAAAATCATTGCGATGGTTCGTGCCGGCATGCGCGACGAGGTGCTTTCCTCAAATTCGATGTGGCACTGTGTCTCCTGCTATCTTTGCTACGACCGCTGCCCGCGCGGCGTCAGACCGACCGAGATTGCCCACGCTCTGGAATCTTTAGCCGTCAAACATGGCTACCGTACCAAGGGCACCCGGAATCCGGCCATGTACCGCAGCTTTGTTGCCTGCATAAAAAGCCGGGGCAGAGTCCACGAATTTTTGATGATGTTACGTTATTACTTTTCCACTAATCCGCTGGTAGCTTTAAAGATGATACCGGTGGCGTCCAAACTTCTATTGCACAAGCGGCTACCGTTAAAACCGGAACACGCTGTAGCTACCGACGAACTGGCAAAAATAACCCGCAAATTCCACCAAATCAGGGGGCAATCGTGAAACAATACGCATATTTCCCCGGCTGTTCTTCCGGAGGTTCCGGAAAAGGATTGGGGCTTTCGGTCAAAGCCATTACCAAATCATTAGATATCGAACTTAAAGAACTGGCAAACTGGACCTGCTGCGGTTCTACTCCTTACGGGTCTACGGACGAAGAGGAGTCGTTTTTAATTAACGCCCGCAATCTGGCCATTGCGGAAAAAACCGGCCTTGACCTGGTAACGCCCTGCAGTTCCTGCTACGTTGTTTTATCCCGGGCTAATGACTACATTAAAACCCATGATAAATTCAGAAAAGAAGTCAACGAGGCTTTATCCGAAATAGGACTGGAATTTAAAGGCACGACCCGGGTTCGCCTGCTGCCGGAAGTCATCTACCACGACGTTACCCCCGAGTTCCTGGCACAAAAAGTCCAGCGTAACCTGAACGGTCTAAAAGTGGCTTCCTATTACGGCTGCCAGATGTTACGCCCCGCCGGTTTCGAAAGCACCGAAGCTCCGGAATCGCTGGATAAAATTATCGTCAGTCTCGGCGGCCAACCGGTCGAATTTCCGATGAAGAACCGCTGTTGCGGTAGTTCGCTGGTCATTCCTAAAGAAGAACTGGCGGTCGGTTTAATCCGTAAAATAATCGGGAACGCCGTCGAAAACGGTGCCGAGTGTATTAATACGGTCTGTCCGCTCTGCCAGACTAACCTGGATGCTTACCAGAGCCGGGTTAACAGCTCCTTCAAGACCGGCTATAATATCCCGGTATTATACGTCACCCAGCTTATCGG
>CAZJQF010000001.1:50767-62258 GCA_964547925.1 uncultured Dehalococcoidales bacterium | reverse complement strand
ATGACTTACGCCCGGGGTGCTCATTTAATAAAAAAGGTCCGTTAATAAACCGATAATATATTTAAAGGAGAGGAACGACTATGGCTAAATCCAAATACGGCCACATGGTTAAACCTTTACCTTTTAAACCTGGCCCCGGCGGGGCTAATGCCAGAGAATTTACCTGGCTGTACGGAAAAGATCTCAATGGATTCGAGGTCAATTTTGCCTATGGTATTTACGGACAACCGGGCAACTGGCATTCCTGGGCACCCGGGGGCGGCAATGGGGCTCACGTTCATCCCTACGACGAAGTCTTAGTCTTCGTAGGACACAACCCGAAAGACCTAAAAGACCTGGGAGCGGAACTTCAGGTAGCTATGGGAAAAGAACAGCAAATATTGACGTTCGATAAACCCAGCTACGTAGTCGTTCCTGGCGGTATTGTTCACTGCCCGCTGATTACGAACAAAGTAACACGGCCTTTTTCTCATTTCCATATTGCTCTTGGCGGTGAGTATAAATGTACCTGGCTGAACTTACAGGAAAAACCGGTTAAATCCTGGGGTAAAGACTGGTCGGGCATGCTGCATACCATGCCTATTAAAAAAGGTCCGGGCGGGGCCAATGCTATAGAAATCGCGTGGCCGCGGGGCGAAGAATTGCACGGCTTGAAATTAAACTTCGCCTGGGGTTTGTACAACGGTCTCGGCGATTGGGAAAACGGACGCGACCCGCACGTTCACCCTTACGATGAACTTCTTATTTTTGTCGGTCATAATACCGATGACCTTTCATATCTGGGTGCGGAGATCGAATTCCACCTGGGTGAGGAACAGGAAAAGCATATCATCAATAAATCGACCGTTATAACAGTACCGAAAGATATGGTACACTGCCCGGTTATAACGAAGAAGGTCGACCAGCCATATTCGTTTTTCCTTATTTCTCTAGATCCTAAACCACAGTATAAATGGCTGGGTAAAGCGAGTAAGTAATCAATACCGTCTTCCCAGCTAATTGATTAGCCGTTGCAGATAATTATTTTATAAACTTATAGGAGAATAACCGTGGAATATGCTGTTTTAAGTCCGGAAACATCACGTCGGAGTATTCCCAGACTTCCGATCAGCCCCCGTCTTAACACCTTAAAAGGTAAAACCGTCTATGTCATCGCTCAGGATAAACCACTTCTGACTGAAGAGTTCGGCAAGCGTTTAGTTAAATACGTTCCGGGGGTAAAAGTCGTCTTTCAACGACGTATCGGTTGGATAACGGCGGAGAATCAGGAATTAAAAGAGGAAGTAATTAAAAACGCCGATGCTCTGGTATACGGTACAGCTATGGGCGGCGGCAGCGGCATGTCTGCCATTAAATGGATAAAAGATGTGGAAGCGAAAGGGATTCCTTCAGTCTATACGGTAACCGCACCATATATTAAAGACATAATCGGCTCCTCTGTAATGGTCGGTATGCCTGCCTTACGTACGGTGGTTGTCCCGCTTATCGGTGAAGATAAAGTTGCTGAAGATATATCCGATAAACAATATAAAGAAATCATAAAACAGATAGTTGACGCATTAACCGGACCTTTAAGCACTGAGGATAAGAAAGCCGGTAAAATACCCGAAAAGAAAATCCCGCGTATTGCCGTTACCGGTTCTCTCGATAAAGTACAGGAGTATTTCCTGAAAAAAGAATGGACTGACGGTTTACCCATCATTCCTCCGACCGAAGATAAGGTCAAAGCGATGTTAAAAGGAACCAGCCGTTCACCCGATGAAGTAGTCACCCACACGATGTTTCCGGAAGAAAATACCGTTACGGTTGAGAAAGTAGCCATCGTGGGTGTAATGGCAGGATGCCGTCCGGAATATATGCCGGTATTATTAGCTATCACTCATACCTGGGGCAATAATTTTGTCTTCTCTCAGGCTGCCCGTTCGGACAGCGGTTTTTCCATTATGACAATCGTAAACGGCCCCATACGTAACGAAATTAAAATGAACAGCAATCTGAATTGTTTGGGTCCCGGCAATCAAGCTAATGCTTCAATCGGGCGTTATCTTAGATTAGCCATAATCGCTCTCGGCGGTTCGCGTCCGGAGCTTAATGATTTAAGCACTCACGGAACGCCGCTTAAATATTCCTTCTGTTTTGCGGAAAACGAGGAAGATAATCCCTGGAAGCCGTTCCACGTTTCCGCCGGTTTTAAAAAGAAAGACAGTACCATCAGTATGGTATCCGGCGGCTGGTGTCACTGGAGTTTCAGCGGCGACCTCGATCACATAGCTCGGGCGGTAGCCGGATTTTACTGGCAACGCCAGGCGGTTGTCATACTTGCTCCAGGGTCTGCCCGAGTTTACGCTAAAAAAGGCATGTCCAAAGAAGATATCGAACATTATATCTGGAAAACCGCGTTGCCTAATTTAACCGATTTCATCCCTAAATGGTTCCATTTTGAAATTCCTACTATTGAACCGACCAAAGAAAAACCGGATTTCACGATGAAAAAGGCTTTCACTGAAGATTCGGTGAAAGTTATCGTAGCCGGCGGCGAAACCGGGCAGCCTGTCGCTCAGGTATGGCAGTTCCATCATCCGATAACTGTCGGCATTGATGCTTGGCGTTAATAAAATAAAGAGGTGAAAATATGGTAAAAGCAACGTCCGCCAAACAGGTTACTCTTGAAGTTTTAAATCCACGGGGTGTTATTCCGCTGGCACCGGTTTACGGTTTATCCAATCCCCGGATTAAAGACCTGAACGGTAAAAGGATTGCCCTCTTGAGTGAAAAACCGGAAGCGAAACACTTCTTTGATGCGATAGAGAAATTATTGCTTAAAAAATATCCTAAAGCTAAGATACTAAGATTTCCATCCGCATCTAATCCTGCAATTCCGGACAACACCAAAGAAGTGGCTGCTCAATGTGATGTCTGGCTGCAAGGGGTGAAAACATCCGGTTCCAGCGTTGTTGATTATGAAATTAAAATGGAAAAACTCGGGAAACCGGGAGCTACTTTTACCATCGATAGTTTACTAACCCAGCGAAAGAGGCTGGCCGAAGTTAACGGTATGCCTACAATAAGGATTGTCCCAATTCCCACCTACGATTTTCTCGCCGCGGAAGGTTATCCGGAAAAAATGATTCCGGTAGCGGAAAATATCTTCGATGCTACGCTTAAAGCACTTACGAGTCCTTTAACCGAAGCGGAAAAACATCCCAAACCGAAGAAATTTGATTACGGGCCGAAAACCTTTGCCGGTAATACTTATGCCGAAGCTAATGAAAAATACCAGCAATATATGGTCGATAATATGATGAGTGACGGTTTGCCGGTCGTCCCTCCCACGCCGGAGAGAGTAAAATGGATGCTTACCGGGACGAGCCGTTCTCCCGAAGAAGAACTCGGGCTTATGTCTCCGAAATATGGGATGGCAACTATTGAGAAAGTTGCTATCAATGCCGTTATGGCCGGGGCCAAACCGGAATATTTACCGGTAATTATCGCCGGTGTCGAATGTATGGCCGATGAACACTTCAGTCTATACCATCTGCAGACCTCTACAGCCTCGCCTGCACCCCTTATCTGGATCAATGGGCCGATTACCAAAGAAATAGGCATGAATGCCGGTATGGGCTATTTAGGGCGTGGCAACCGGGCTAACAGCACCATCGGACGGGCAATTGCCCTATCGATGATTAACCTCGGCTGGCGGCTTATCGATGCCGATTCCGGCCTTACCGGAGAACCGGAAGGTTACTGCACCTTAATTTTCCCGGAAAACGAGACCGCAAGCCCCTGGGAATCCTTTGCGGTTGAAACTGGGTTTAAAGCAAAAGACAGCACCGTTACGGCCATTGAAAACTTCTACTATAACCGTCATGGGCCGGGCGGCGGGATGAGCTCTCAGACACTCGAGGATTCAATGACCCAGGTAGCCAATTTGGTTGCAAGTACGGGATTTTCCTCGACACTGGCAGTTAATCTCATGTTTTACGAAGCAAAATATTGCGAACTGGTTCTTTATCCTACTTTAGCGAGGCAAATTGCGGAAGCGGGTTATACTAAGGAATCGTTCCGTCAGTGGATTTTAGACCATACGCGCATCGAATGGGAGAGAATCAAACCTTCCGACCATCAGTACGTTAAATTGCTGGCAAAAAGCGGTAAAGTTCCCGGTCTGAAATTATCCGATTGTAAACCGGGCGGCAGCATACCGGCTTATGCTGACCCCAAGCATATAGCCATACTGGTCGCAGGTGATTACGCGGGAAATACCGCAATCTTCGGTACACCGGTCGGCTCCACTATGAGTCTGGGAGACCAATCGGTAACCCAGCAGTCTACTTTTATGACTAAAAAGATTCACGGAGCGACGCTAACCAAAGCAGGGAAATAAGGAGCAAAATGAAAGCAGCGGTATATTACGGCCCGGGAGATATTAGGTACGAAGAAGTAGAAACACCGAAACCGGGTAAAAAAGGAGCTCTGGTCAGAGTAAAAGCATGTGGCATTTGCTCGATAATCGACGTCGCTCATTACCTGAAAAGCTTTCCGCTGCTCGACATGCCTCATGTTAAAACCGAAATGCCCAGCCCGGCTAAAATAATTCTCGGACACGAATACAGCGGCGAAGTCTGTGAAGTCGGCTCAGAAGTAACCTCCTGCAAAAAGGGCGACCGTATTTACAGTGTTATTTGGGACCCGTGCGGCATCTGTGACGATTGCCGATCCGGGCATGAGGAGAAATGTACGTTATCCGATGTCGGCGGCAGGCGGGTTAACGGGGCGATGGCGGAATATCTACTTCTGCCTAACGTCACTTACCCATTCGTAACCGATGATAAGTTAATTAAATTACCGGAGAATATCACCTTTAAAGACGGGGCTATGCTCGAAGTCATGAGATTAGGTCTGGGTATGGCCGCCAAAGCTAAAAACGGTGATACGGTAGTCGTTTTCGGACAGGATATTCTCGGACTTACGGCAGTCTATTCGTTGAAACAACGTGGCCTTAAAGTCATTGCAGCTGATGTATCTAAGATGCGGCTGAAAGCTTCCAAAATACTCGGGGCTGATGTAGTTGTCGATTTACTGAATGAAGATGTCTTCAAAATTGTCCATGAATTTACCAAAGGCAAGTTAGCCGATGTTGTTCTGGAATCTTCGGGACGGCCGGCGAATTTCTATAATGCCATCGACGTCACCAAACCGTTCGGGGATGTCTGGTTCGGGACTTTCTATACTGCCGGCCCGTTCTACGACCCGACCTGGTCTAACAGTCCGACATACGCTTCGAATATCACGCAAAAACCGGGCCTGTCACTGCACTGTTCGTGGGGCACTCTAGGACCGTGGATGCCCCGTTTGCAGGAAGCCGTCAATATTATTCAATCAGGCAAGATAACAGCTGATAAATACGTTACACATACATTACCGCTTTCGAAAGTTAAAGAAGCTTTTGAAATAGCGACCAACCCGCACGAATCGATAAAGGTCATACTGGAACCATAAATTATTATGTGTTAATTATCGAAACCGGTTGCATTATGGTTTCGACCTGACTATAATGCGCTTGTCGATACTAATACTCACGGTTATCGGTTTAACCGAAAGGAGAGCGTAAAAGTGACATGGTCTTTAATCGTTATTCTTGTCATCGTCGTTTTAGCGCTGGCCTTCGTTATCGAGCGGATAGTTACTGTTCACCGCCGACAGGCAACTACCGGTAGAGAAGAACTTATCGGCAAAACCGTAACCACCAGAACGCCTCTCACACCTAGAGGGCAAGTCATGTTTCGGGGTGAACGTTGGGAGGCCGTTTCCGAATCCGGCGATATCGAGGAAGAAAAACAATTAATCATTACCGGAGTAAAAGACCTGGTATTATACGTCAAAATGCCGGAAAACAAATAGTATTTTATTTTTAGAACCAAAATAAACAGATATGGAGGTAAATATGGGACCAATTATCATATGGGTTATCGTAGCGGTTGTGGTTATCATCTTTTTATCCATTTCCATCAAGATAGTCCAGGAGTATGAGAGAGGCGTCATATTCCGCTTAGGCCGTTTGTTAGGAGCTAAAGGGCCTGGATTCTTCATGATTATTCCTTTCTTCGACAGGATAGTAAAAGTGGACTTACGCATACTCACGATGGACGTACCCCCACAGGATATCATTACTAAAGATAACGTCACCGTCCGGGTTAATGCAGTTGTCTATTTCCGTGTCGTTGATCCCGAAGCCTCGGTCGTCAAAGTAATGGACCATATCCGGGCGACCTCACTGATTTCCCAGACGACCCTCAGAAACGTCCTGGGGCAATCCGAACTTGATGAATTGCTGGCGCAGCGTGAAAAGCTCAATCAGATTCTTCAGAGACTGATCGATGAACAGACCGACCCGTGGGGTGTTAAAGTTACGATCGTTGAAATTAAAGATGTTGAATTACCCGAGACGATGAGACGTTCGATGGCCGCTCAGGCAGAAGCCGAACGGGAACGCCGGGCTAAAATCATTCATGCCGACGGCGAGTTCCAGGCTTCCCAACGGTTAGCCGATGCCGCCAAAATTATCGGACAGGAACCGGCTACCATCCAGCTACGTTACTTACAAACGATGACGGAAATAGCGTCGGAGAAGACCAATACTATTATCTTCCCCTTGCCCATTGAGTTACTTAAGGCATTTATTCAGAAGCCTAATACTACGGAAAAGTAGTATCCTATCAGCTAACGATTGAAAAGAAAACCAGGGGTTATAACAATAGCCTCTGGTTTTTTATTTTCGGAGAGTTACATCACCCTGAGAGACACGAGCCAGTATGCCTTCGGACTGGCGGATAACCAGTGTACCGTCACTTTCGACGGTTTCCGCAATTCCTTCTGTCACTACGTTCCCGGCAGAAGTAGCTCGGACTTGCTGCCCTAATGTGACCAGATTATTCCGCCATTCTTCAAATATCGTTGTACCGTCACCGATGGAAATATAAAGTCGGTCCAGTTCTACTAATAATTGTCTCATCAACTGGGCTTCAGGAATATCACGCCCCGATACTACAGACAAACTGGTGGCTGTTTCCATGATGTCCGGATATTGGACCGGATTAAAATTCGTATTAAGACCAATGCCGATTACCGCGTATTCTACTTCATCGCCCTTCAGGCTATTCTCAATCAATATACCGCAGATTTTTTTACCGTCGATTTGAATATCGTTCGGCCATTTAATTTGAGCATCGATACCGGTAATCTTTTTAATAGCTCGAACTACCGAGAGTGAGGCTATCATTATCAGATGGGATAATTGAGACATTTTTGGATAGAGAATAACAGAATAAGCGGTTACGCCTTCCGGTGATATCCAGGGACGATTCAATCTGCCTTTTCCCGCAACTTGTCTATCGGCAATCACGACCGTGCCTTCGGAAATCCGGTGCCGGGCAATATCTTTCGCAAACTCATTAGTAGAATTTAAAGAAGGAAAATGTAAAATATTTTTACCGATTATCTGAGTCGTATTATTTTTACTGAATATATCCGAGGGTAAATCCATAAAAGACCTTTCTTAATTATGGCACGACGTGCAGTCCGAGGAGCCGCAGGTAGAGCATCCGCCGCTACCGGCAACCGGAGCAGTCATACCGTTCGAGTCTTTGGAAAACGAAGCACATCTGGAAACGACCTTCTTCGCTGTATGATTACATTTCGGACAGTCAGCCCCGTCATTAACCTGACTGAAACGGCATAGTTTTTCAAACTTTTCTTTACAATTTGGGCAATAATATTCATAAATAGGCATTATTGACTTCCTTTAGTACTATTTTAAGACAATCCGGTATAATAATCAAGGTAAAAAGGGAAGGTATTTCGACTTGTCTTAATACCATATATATGTTACATTAACTCAATTAATCCAATAAGTAAATAGCCTAAAAGGAGTGATTATAATGAAAAAACAAATGTCCCGGTTCGATATTCCAAAAGAGGTACTGGATGAAGTCCTCGCACCCGGATACGGTCCTCTCGAAACCGGTTATAAATTACTTCCGAACGGTAATATTTATGCCGCAACCTATACAAGATTCCCATATGCGAAAGGGAAAATGGTTGAGTGGTGGTTCGGGACATTTTTATTCAATACTCAAAGTTATAAGCTCTGGCATACGGACCATTACTCGTTTTACTGGGATAAAAAAAAGAAACCCGGAACCTGCATCGGAGCCACTCATATCAGTGAAGAATACGTCGGAGATAAACTGGTTCCGATGCGTATCCGGTTTTATGACCCATCCGATATATTCGACTTATCTAAATTTAAAAAAGCCAACATTACCTGTGCTCTGGTTGCTGAGATTAAGGACCCGAACGATAAAATTGCTGCGGTTTTCATACACATGGTTAGGGATACCTATTTCGGCTGCGAAATGAGAAACCGCTTCTGGCTGATTGATGTTACCGAGGCAACGGCAAAATATATGCTTAAACATAATATTGAAGAGATGGGCAGTCTTGCAGAATTTCTGCCCGGTCTGTATTTAAGGGAAAACAATAAAGACAGAAAATAAATTTCTTTTCTTCTTAAACCGTTTAAATTACCGTTTTAGTCGCAGGTTTATTCAGCAGCCATACCCCGGTATTAAGATAGGTGGCGATACTGACCCATACTATGTAAGGGATAAGCAATCCCCCCGCTAATGCAGAAACACGGAAGGAAGTTATTATCGTTGCCAGAATGAGAAGCCATAATATTACTATCGTTATGACGCCGCTTCCTTTAGCTCTAAATCCGAAAAATATCACCGACCAAAGCGTATTCACAATAAGCTGCATCCAAAATAAGATAAAGGCTAAAAGCACACCTTCTGTATTTAATCCTTCTTTCCAAATCAGGAACACCGATATCGCCATCAAAATATAGAGCACTGTCCAGACCGGACCGAACATTCGATTAGGCGGCGTAAAACGCGGTTTCTTTAATCCGGGATACCACTGTTTGACTGATTTCGCCGTAAATATACTGCCGATACCGGCGGCTAAAAAACAGGCAGCCAAACTGATTACCAGCCTGAAAATATCACCTGTGTTCATATTTACCTCCGAGAACTATCTCTGCCAGACTATTTTCCCACCGATTATAGTCATTTCAGCCTTGATATCTTTAATTTGTTCTTTCGGTACGGTCAACGGATTATCACTTAATACAACGATATCCGCCAATTTTCCGGGGGCAAGCGAGCCTTTTATATCTTCTTCACCGGCGGCAAATGCGGCGTTAACAGTATATATTTTCAGAGCCTGCCGGGGTTTCACCGCTTCATTTTGATTAACTAAACCGCCGGTTTGTGTTTTTCTGGTCACTGCCGCATAAATCCCGATTAACGGATTATCCGGCACCACCGGCGAATCTGAACTGGCGGCCACAGTCAGCCCGCTGTCCCATAAAGCCTTAAACCGGTAAAGCCAGGGTTGCGTCTCCCGTGGCAATGCCGACAGATAACGGTCGCCGCTATAATATAAAAATAATGGCTGGCTGACGATAATTATACCCAGTCTTTTCAAATACGCCAGCAACTCAGGGGAACACTCCGAACAATGTTCAATCCGATGTCTTAATTTTATATCCGGATATTTATTTTGGGCATATTCAAAGGCGATAGCCGCCGATTCTATCATCTCGCCGGATACGGCATGGATACAAACCCGAATGCCTTTTGTATGAGCTTCCGATACATATCTGTTTAAATCATCCTGTGCCGGGAACAACTTGCCGGTGGCTTGGTTCAATATTATTTTTAATCCCCCAAAACGAAGTCTTAGGTCACCATTATAAGTTGTAATTCCTGATTTTATAAAATCATCCAGTGATTCTAAACCGGCGGTGATTGAAGCCCTTACTTGAAATGTATCTTCGTTGCACATTTTCTTCAGCAACACCCATCGAGCCGGTATATTGCTGATGGATACGTCCTGAACCGAAGTTATGCCATATGAAACATAATGATTCGATGTGTCAATGAGGCTCTTAATCTGCCCGGATTCGGTTAAGGAAGGGATAACATTTGCCCTGATATAGCCTATCATTTCGTGGAGTATACCGTTGAGTTTACGGGCATTTCGGTCTCGTTCGAATACCTTACCCGGAGGCTCCGGTGTTTCGTAATCAATCTTAGCCGCCTCTAAAGCTTTACTATTCAAAACACAGGTATGTAGTGAACGATGCGTAATCATGACCGGATGGTCGGGAGCTACTTCATCAAGATCCCACCGGTTAGGGTGGCGTTTTTCCTCCAGATGATATTCACTGTAACCCGTCCCCGAAATCCATTTCCCGGGCGGTAATGTTAAAGCCCGCTTACGGATAAGTTCTTTAATATCACCGATATTTTTGACCGACCAGGGACTTAAATCGATACTCATCAGACTAGTAGCCAGCGAAAAGATATGGCAATGGGCATCGTTAAAACCCGGGATAACCGTTTTCCCTGCACAATCGATAATTTTGGTATTTCTTATGGATAAACCGGTAATATCATCATTTTTACCCACTGCCAGTATTTTATCGCCTGAAGTAGCCACAGCTTCAGCTTTAGGATGGTCGGGTATTAAGGTGATAACATTCGCGTTTTTGAATATCAGGTCTGCGCCGGTCATAGATTTCCCTTTCGTGAAGTTCAATCAAATACAATATTTATACTATTATCGTATCATTGTCGAAATACTTTTCCAAAACACTTGCCAAACCGTTTTTTAAGGCGTAATATTACATAGAATAAACCTTTAAGCTAGCCCCGAGAGACTGGCAAGGGTAAATAAGAGATTGTATTATCATACCTCTTGCCGCAACGGGCAGGAGGTATTTTTATGGCCGAAAAAATCATCATGACCCCGGACGATATCCGGCGCACTCTAGCAAGAATATCTCATGAAATTGTCGAAAGACACCGTACTGTAGAACAGCTCGTCTTAATCGGGATTCGTACCCGGGGCGTTCCGCTCGCCCATCGACTCGCACTGCATATCGAAGTGCTCGAAAACATCAAAATACCGGTTGGTTCACTGGATATCACGCCCTACCGTGACGACCAGTACCATAACAGCCATAGCCATAATCCGACTGTAAATAACAGAATGGTTCCCGTAGATATCGAAAATAAGTATATTGTTGTAGTTGACGATGTATTATATACCGGACGCAGCATTCGCGCCGCCATGGACGCCTTAATCGACCTCGGCCGTCCGAAATCGATACAACTTGCCGTATTAATAGACCGCGGGCACCGTGAACTACCCATAAGAGCTGATTATATCGGTAAAAATGTTCCCAGTTCACATAGAGAGGAAATACAGGTCCGATTAACCGAAACCGACGGCATCGACGAAGTCGCCATAATAAATCAAATCGGCCAGCCGGCCGTACGAGCGGAGGCCAGGAGATGACACTTAAAAACCGGAGCCTTATAACCGTTGATGATTTTTCGATAGGTGAGATGGAGGGTGTCTT
>CAZJQF010000001.1:12552-50667 GCA_964547925.1 uncultured Dehalococcoidales bacterium | reverse complement strand
GTAATACGTCATCCCTGGGAAGGCGCCGCTAAGGTCGTTTCCGATTACTCGGGCATTCCGGTGATTAATGCCGGGGACGGCGGACACCAGCATCCTACACAAACACTGTGCGACCTCTACACAATCCGTAAAGAGAGAGGTGCCATCGCCGGGATGAATATCGCTCTCTGGGGAGACCTGAAATACGGCCGGACGATTCACTCCCTGATATTTGCACTGGCTAAATTCGGGGCAAACATCCTCTTTTGCCCCAGTCCCGGTCTGGAAGTGCCGGAACACGTAACACAAAAGTTAATCGCCGAATACGGCGGCGACGTCGAAAATATGACGGCGGAGCAAAAAGCCAAGACGGGGCGTTTTCCGCTCAATGCCATCTATACAACTCCTAACCAGCCTCACCAGTTAGCGATGATGCCGGGTGTGGATATTGAACTGGAGTTGAAAACCGGTCTGGATGCCCTTTATGTCACCAGACCGCAAAAAGAGCGGTTTACGGCTTCAGAACAACAGGCTAAAAACGATTACCCGGTTGTAGATAAAGAACTGCTGAAAGAAAAATCACTCCGCCGGGCGATGGTAATGCATCCGCTGCCCCGTGTCGATGAACTGGCTTATGAACTCGATAGCGACCCCCGCAGTCTATATTTTAAACAGGCCGCGCAGGGCGTCCCGGTCAGGATGGCACTGGTTTCACTTCTCCTCGGCATGAAAGATACTGCGATATCCGAAAACAGAAGAATATTTAAAGTAGCTGAGTATCCGGTTTATAAACAGGATACCGGCATTAAATGTCCCAACCCGAAATGTGTCTCGATACAGGCAACCGAAACCCGATATTTAAAACCCGAATTTAAAATTGTCAGCTTTAAACCGTTGACGTTACGCTGCAGCTATTGCGAACACGGCTTTGAACCCAAATATGTGGCAAGTACCGAATGGCATGAGGGTATGCTGGTCAGTAAAAAATACCACCAGGCCAGCAGCCATTGGTCGCAGCATATCAAACCGGAGAATTTGCTGATATTTAACTCGGTGGAGAACGCCGAAGCAGCCGGTTTCAAAGCAGATCTTAAAGTTAAACAAATTAAGGGAGATGAAAAAGCCGGCGGCTAATCTATGAAATATCAAAAGCCCTTATTAATTCAAAACGGCCATGTCATCGACCCGGCAAACGGCATTGATGAACCGTGTAATTTATTCGTTGCTCAGGGTAAAATCGTCCGGGTAAGTACAGGTGATTCTTCCCTTCCCGACTACGATTATGACATTCTGGATGCTGAAGGAATGATGGTATGCCCGGGTTTTATCGACCTGCACTGTCACCTCAGACAGCCCGGATACGAAGCTAAAGAGACGATAGCCACCGGCTCACGAGCGGCTGTAAAAGGCGGGTTTACGACTATCTGTTGTATGCCCAATACAAAACCACCTCTAGACAATACAGAAATGATATGTTATGTCAAGTCTGTTTCTTTAAAAGAAAGTCCGGTCAGTGTTTTGCCGATCGGTTGTATCACAATAGGTCGTAAAGGCGAAGCTGTTACGGATATGGCAGAATTGGCAGAGGCCGGTGCAGTTGCCTTTAGTGATGACGGTGATACGGTTATGGATTATGAAGTTATGAAGCAAGCTCTAATCAAATCTAAAAGATTCGGACTTCCGGTTATCGACCACTGCGAAAATAAAGAACTGGCTAAAGAAGGCCAGGTCAATGAAGGGAAAATCGCCCGTAAGCTTAAATTAAAAGGCATACCCGCAGCCGCAGAAGAATCGATTATCGAACGCGATATCGAATTAGCCGGGCAAACAGGCGGTAAAATACATATTGCCCATGTCAGCACCGAAGGCTCGGTAGAATTGATACGTAAAGCAAAGAATGACGGTATTAACATCACCGCCGAAGTTACGCCGCACCATTTAACCATGACCGAAGATATGGTATTGAAATACGGGACATATGCCAAAGTGAACCCTCCGTTACGTACTGCTAAAGATGTAGCTGCACTCATTCAAGGTTTGAAGGACGGTACTATAGATGCAATAGCCACCGACCATGCACCTCATACGGCTGCGGACAAGAATTGCGAATTTACTAAAGCAGCTTTTGGCTTCAGCGGTTTTGAAACCGCATTCGGTAGTTTAATGACACTTGTCCATAAAGGTGAAATAACCCTAAGCATGATCATTGAAAAATTAACTACCGGTCCGGCTAATATCCTTGGTGCAAAATATGCAATGTTCGGTTCATTCTCATTAGGCAACCCGGCCGATATAACAATTTTTGCTCCTGATATACAGTGGCAGGTCGACATATCTAAATTCATATCAAAAGGTAAAAATACCCCTTTGAAAAGAGCAACGTTAAAGGGCAAGGTAAAAGTAACGATATTTAACGGCAAAATAGTTTATAAAGACATCTAAATTATTTTTACATTTTAGATTCAATAAGGGTAAAATACGAATATACCTGAATAATTTTTGAGAATAAATTGAAACAAGTATTAACTAAAGTAATAAACAATATACGGATTTTACCCGAACAAAAGCGAAACCACGGTAAAAGCAGCTTGGAGACCAGGTTAATCTGGCTGACCGCTCCGGAAATCGTTCAAGAAGCTAAACCCGGGCAATTCGTTATGGTCAGGTGCGGTGCCGAGTCCACGTTACCCAGACCGTTTAGTATTTTCCGTACCTACGGAAAAAGCGATATCGCTTTATTCTACACAGTATGGGAAAACGGCAAGGGTTCGGAATGGCTGGCCGAACGCCGAGTCGGTGATACAGTTGAGATTTTCGGTCCTTTAGGGAACGGTTTCACAATTAACCGTACTACCCGGACATTATTACTGGTCGCCGGCGGTATGGGAATCGCCCCTCTATTTTTCCTTGCTCAAGAGGCATTATCCAGAGTATGCACGGTAACACTCTTATACGGAACGCCGGTACGCAACCGTTATCCTATTCCTCCGGAGATAAGGGCTGTGGCTGCAACTGATGACGGCAGCGTAGGTTATAAAGGAAATGTGACTGACCTTATCCCGCAATATATTAACGGTATCGACCAGATTTTCGCCTGTGGTCCTATGCCTATGTACCGTGATATGGTAGAGAGAAAAACACAACTGGGTCTCGACGGGAAACCTATCCAGTTATCACTGGAAGTAAGAATGGCCTGCGGCGTCGGCGTTTGTTTCGGCTGTACGATACGTACCAAACAAGGCCTCAAACAGGTTTGTAAAGACGGCCCGGTTTTCAATATGGAAGACGTTAATTGGGATAGCATCGTCCTCTAATTTTAATCCGGTATTCCGTGAGCCGGAATTGACGGTATTGTCTACTTTTGATACGATTACCTTAGATAATTAACCTCGTTTAATTCATCTTGTCGCGTCCATATTCATCTATTTCTTCCGGGTACCTAACGGGAAAGTGAGGCAAAAATGGATTTTGGTTTCAGCCGGGAGGAAAATGCCTTCCGTGAAGAAGTCAGGGATTTTATCAAGACAGAGTTTCCCTCGGATTTAAGATGGAAGTTCAATATCGCTTTCACACCTTCGATACAAGCCCATGAAGGCAAAGAGTGGGAATATGTATGCAAGACACGTGCCAAAGTAGGTTCAAAAGGATGGCACTCACTTAGCTGGCCGGAAGCTTATGGCGGCAAGAATAATTTATTCCTTCAGAATATCGTTTGGGAAGAAATGCTGTACCATAATCTTCCCGGGATAGACCACATCGGACTGACGTTTTTCGCGCCGACTCTTATTAAATTCGGCACTGAAGACCAAAAAAAGAAATATTTACCTAGTATCGCCAGAGGTGAAACTTTCTGGTGTGAATTATTAAGCGAACCCGATAGCGGTTCAGACCTGGCTTCATTAAAAACCACCGCTATTGCCGACGGTGATTATTATGTCATCAACGGGCAGAAGACATGGACAACCGGAGCACACCATACACCCATGGGTTTTATGCTGACACGGACCGATATGCATTTAGCCCGCCACCGAGGTCTAAGTTATTTCATTATCGATATGAAAACACCGGGCATTACCATCAGACCCCTCATCGATATTCTCGGCGAACACGAATTTAATGAAGTCTTTTTCGATAACGTCCGCGTACCGAAAGAAAATATGGTCGGCGGTTTAAATAAAGGCTGGTACGTCACGATGCAAACACTCGATTACGAGCGCTTTGCCCAGATGTTTTACCCTGCCGTCCGCGGCTATCTTGACGGGTTGGTCGCTTTTACGAAAGAAGCCGGCATGAAATTAGAGCCCGCATTAACAGATAAGCTCGCTTACTTATACGCGGAATGTGAGATGGCCCGGATGATTCATTACCGGGCGATGTGTATTATGGCTAAAGGCAGCCCGTCTACCTACGAAGCGGCAATGGATAAAATGTATAATTGTGAACTGGCCCAGCGTGCGGCTGACTTCGGTATGCAGGTCTTAAATAATTACGGCGGCCTCCGCCGCCATACGAAATACGCCCCATTAAACGGCTGGCCTGCTTACTTCTATCTCGATACCGCTTCATATACGCTGATGGCCGGAACTTCTGAAATCGACCGTAATGTTGTCGCGACTCAGGGTCTGGGACTACCGAACGATTAATTCACCGGAAAGAGGACTTCTTTATGGATTTTACTTTAACCGAAACGCAGGAAATGTTACGAACCTCTGCGAAAGACTTTCTGAAGACTAACTGTAAAATGAGTCTGGTACGCCAGATGGCGAAAGACGACATAGGTTATACCGATGACTTATGGCAGCAAATGAGTGAAATGGGCTGGATGGGTCTGGCCGTACCCGAAATATACGGTGGTGCCGGCTGTACTTTTGCCGATTTAGTTGTTCTGTTAGAAGAAATGGGAAGAGTTTGTTTCCCGGGTCCGTTTTTCTCTACGGTGATATTAGGCGGTCTATCGATTCTGGAAGCCGGCAATGAAGAACAGAAAAAAGAATATCTCTCCGGTATGGCCGAGGGAAAATTGCGGCTGACTTTAGCCCTGTTGGATACCGGTAACGGATACGATGCCGAAGATATTACTTCTAAAGCTACTCGAACCGGTAACGACTTCGTGATTCAGGGAACCAAGCTTTTTGTGCCTGATGCACACGTAGCTGATTTTATAATTGTCGCGGCACGTACGGAAGACAATGAAAAACAGGAAGAAGGGGTAACTCTTTTCATCATAGACAGTAAGACGCCGGGTATCGCCATTAACAGCTTGAATACTATCGCTGGTGATAAGCAATCCGAGGTTATTTTCAATAATGTTAAAGTACCTGCCGCAAACGTTCTGGGCAATGTAAACGGCGGTTCGTCTGTTCTGGAGAAAATATTACAAAAAGCGACTATCGCCCGCTGTGCCGAAATGGTCGGGGCTTCAAAAGCTTTAATGGATATAACGCTGGATTATGCCAAACAGAGAAAAGCCTTCGGCAAACACATCGGCAGCTTCCAGATAATCCAGCATAATTTTGCTAACATGCTTATCGAGGTTGACGGCAGTTCTCTGGTCGTTAATGAAACAGCCTGGCGGCTAAGTGAAGATTTGCCGGCTGTTAATGAAGTCCACATCGCCAAAGCACTGGTTAATGAAGCTTCCCGGCACACTGCAGCTTTATGTATGCAGATAAACGGGGCAATCGGTTTCACCGAGGACCACGATGTATCCGTATACTATAAAGTACTAAAAGGCATGGAAATAGACATGGGAACGACCCATTTCCATCTTAGAAAATTAGCTGAGGCTAAAATATAATCCCGGGTTTACTACCTGTTCTGAATCAGGGAGAAAAATTCCGCGCGGGCTTCGGCATTCTTCAGGAAATAGCCGCGTATTGCTGACGTGATGATATTACTGCCCGGCTTTTTTACACCACGCATTATCATACACATATGTTCCGCTTTAACCACTACCGCCACTCCGGAGGGATTTAATCCATCCATTACCGTATCGGCTATTTCAGTGGTCAGACGCTCCTGAACCTGGGGACGTTTCGCGATAATATCAACAACTCTGGCTAATTTGCTGATACCGACTATCCGCCCGCTTTTATTGGGAATATAGCCGACGTGTACAATCCCGAAAAACGGTAAAAGGTGATGTTCGCACATCGAGTAAAAAGGAATGTCACGTACAATAACCATTTCCCGATGGCCTTGCTCATAACCAACTTTAAGCTCTTCGCGCGGGTCAACTTTCAAGCCGGAAAAGATTTCGGCATACATATCGGCGATACGGCGCGGCGTATCTTTTAACCCCTCGCGGTTACCATCTTCACCGATGGCTTCGATCATCATTAAAGTAGCTTTTTTGATTTTCTGTTTATCAATCATTGGTCACTCCCCCAATTCCCTATCTGTATCCCAACGACTTTTCCACCGCCGCCAGGTCAGCCGGCAACTCGATAAACGGAGGGGCATTTTTCAATGCGATATCGGTATCTTTTAATCCGTTGCCGGTAATTACACACACAATCCTCTTTTTGGAGTAATCGGCACCCTTTTTCACCATTTTAACCAGACCGGCCAGTGAAGCTGCCGAGGCCGGCTCACCGAAAATACCGCCTTTAGCCGCTAAAAGCTTCTGCGCGGCTAGAATCTCGTCATCGCTCACCATATCGATAATGCCGCCCGATTCATCTCGTGCTGCCTCGGCCTTTTTCCAGCTGGCCGGATTACCGATTCTTATCGCCGTAGCCACAGTCTCAGGGTTTTTTATCGGGTGGCCGTGAACAATCGGAGCCGCCCCTTCCGCCTGAAAACCCATCATTTTTGGTCTTATCTTAGACTTGCCGAGTTTATGATATTCGACAAAACCCTTCCAGTAAGCAGTGATGTTACCCGCATTACCGACGGGTATAAACAAATAATCGGGGGCTTCACCAAGTAAATCTATGATTTCAAATGAGGCCGTCTTTTGTCCTTCGATACGAAAGGGATTTACTGAGTTCACCAGAGAAATCGGGTGGTTCTTGGTTAACGCAAGAACAATTTCCAAAGCCTGGTCGAAATTACCATCGATAGCGATAATCTTGGCATTATAAACAATAGCCTGAGCCAGCTTACCCATAGCAATATGCCCTTTGGGTAAAATAATGGCACAACTCAAACCGCAGTAGGCAGCAAAAGCCGCAGCAGAAGCACTGGTGTTACCGGTGGAAGCACAGGCGATAGCCTTACTACCTTCTTCCATCGCTTTAGCCACCGCCATCACCATCCCGCGGTCTTTGAACGAACCTGTCGGATTACAGCCTTCGAGCTTAAAATATAATTCCCCGATGTTTAATTCTTTTTCCAACTCTCTGGTACGTACAAGAGGAGTATCCCCTTCCCCTATCGAAAATATCGGGGTTTTGGAAGTAATAGGTAAATATTCACGGTATCTGGCTATTAGGCCGGTCTTCATATATTTTCTCCAAATCCTGACGGATTATTTGATTTCTTCTACTCTGACAAAATTACTGATTTCTTGAACTACCGGTAACTTTTTAAGCTGGCTCAAGGCTTCCTGCATTGCCTTCTCTTTCGAAGGATGAGTCATAATCACCACTTCAGCAACACCGGTAAGACTGTTTGCTTCTTTCTGCAAAACTGAATAGATACTTATCGAGTTATCTCCGAGAACTTTAGAAATATTGGCTAAAACGCCCGGTCTATCGGCGACTTCCATCCTCAGATAATACTTAGTCTCCAGTTCAGCCATCGGACGTATTATTTTACCGGATTCCAGCTTCCAACCCCCGCCGGCGCCGACGTTAAAAACGACGTCTTTCGCCGCCGCGGCTATATCAGCTACCACTGCGCTGCTGGTAGGAAATGCTCCGGCACCCTGTCCATAAAATAGTATTTTACCTACCAGGTCGCCTTCTACCTCAATCGCATTATATACACCATCGACACTGGCAAGCATGGCTTCTTCCGGTAAAAATACCGGGTGTACGCGTACCTGAATGGCGTTGCCGTCCTGCCGCGCAATTGCCAGTAATTTGATTGCATAGCCTAACTCTCTGGCATACTGAAAATCCTTCTTGCTTAAACGCGATACTCCTTCGCAATAGACATCCTGAGGCCTTACCTGACAGTGAAAAGCCAGGGAAGCCAGAATCGCCAGTTTATACGTAGCATCCACTCCATCAAGGTCGTTACGCGGATTTGATTCGGCGTAACCCAATTCCTGGGCTTTCTTTAAAGCCGTAGCAAATTCGACACCTTCCCTGGCCATACGGGTTAAAATATAATTTGTCGTGCCGTTAATTATCGCATGGATGCTGTTTATCCGGTTAGCTACCAGGTCACGCTGGAACGGTGCAATCAACGGAATGCCGCCTCCGACACTGGCTTCATAATGCAACCCCACGTTATTTTGCAATGCCAGAGACCATAATTCCACGCCGTGTTTCGCAATCACCTCTTTATTGGAGGTAACGACGTGTTTGCCGGCGGATATTGCCCGTTTTATATAGTCAAAAGCCGGCTTTTCACCGCCGATTGCTTCCGCCACAATATCCATATCCGGAGTATTGAAAAATTCCTCTTCATCGGTAGTTACTACCCCTGATGCAAGCGATTTTGCCAATGGACGTTCTAAATCGGCTCCGATGATTTTAACTTTACGCAATACTACCGGCGAGCCGACGTACTCGCTCAGCACACGAACTTTTTCTACATCGGTCAAAACTGTTACCACTTGACCGGCGACCACGCCGAGCCCCATCACACCGATGCCAATATTATTTTTCATTTCACTATTTCCCGATTACCTTTTCATAAGCGAAATTGAAATCTTCCGGCGTCAATCTGTCATCGACTTCAGCCGTACTCATTGCCACTGTCATCCAGTTATTAAAAGTACTGTAAGCTAATACATTTATATCATTCTGCGTTAATTCTTTCTCCGGAGCCACCTCGTTGACCCTGATGAGCCAGGAACCGCCTTTGGTTGTCTCAGAGATATCTCTCACCGGCTGGCTTATTTCATTGATATCGAGAGAAAACGCTGCTTCTACGAATTCCTTACTTAAACCGGCTTCATCTGTTTTTATCATCCCGATAAGACCGCCGTTCTGGCCTCCTGTGTTGTACTGAGACTTTTCATCAGCGATAGTACCGAAATCTTTACCGTTAGCAATAATATCCGCACGGATCTGATTTGCCTCGGCTTCGCTGCCCAAAAGCATTGCCCGGACATTAACCTGTCCTTCCAGGTCTCCGGTACCCTTCTCAATGACCATAATCAACCAGTAACCGACATTCTTCTGCTTATCCTCATCCGGCCGGGGCTGGCTTAAACTGCCCGCATCACTTGAGAAAGCATACTCTCCGGGTATACTGGAACCTAAATAATAGTCCACAATCGATTGCGGGTGCATACCAATAATGCCCTTCACGGATTTCGTATAATTATCAAGAGAATACTCGGCGGCAAGGTCACTGAAATTTTCTCCGGCTTCTACACGAGCCCTTATTTCGGCTGCTTGAGCATCATCTGCAAGGAACATTGCGTCAATATTACGCTGGTCGGCGGTAGCCGGTACCTGCGGAATAAAATAATCCTTGAATAGTTTTTCACTCAATAACTGGGCACGAGCTAATTTTGCGTAGTCCGCATTCTTACCGATACTTTCCAAATACTTATTCACTTCATCATCGGTAACGGTAATATTTAATTCCGCTGCTTTTTGGCCTACAAGTATCCCCTGAATCAACTGGTTTTGGGTGTTGTAAGCAATCTGGAATATCTCGGTTTGAGAGGCGCCCTCCGCACTAGACCGTAACGCCTTAACGTAATCATTCATCGTTATTTTTTCACCGTTTACGATAGCAATTGTTTTATATAGCGGAGCTACTTCCTGCCAGATATAGGTGCCCACAAGTCCCAAAATGATAACGGCAATTAATGCAATACCACTGATTAAAATTATCCGCTGGCGTTTCTTCTGTTGTTCCCAGCGGGAAAGCTGAGGCTTGGTGTATTCTTTTTGCATTTTTTCGATTTTTTTATTCGACACGATACTTCTCCAAATAATAACGATGAATTTCAATTACAAAAACTAATACTTATATTTATAACTGAAATAAGCCGGCATTTCAATCTGCAGGCTCATATGATCCGAAGAATCTTAATAATCTCAATTTCGGACTTTAATAAAGCAAGCGAAATATGCTAATATAAAAACGCTGGATTACGGGGTGTAGCGCAGCCTGGTAGCGCACCTGAATGGGGTTCAGGTGGCCGACGGTTCAAATCCGTCCACCCCGACCAGTTTCTTTTCAAACCGGCAATTCCTATTCCTACCAATGTTTTTTCGTGCTATTTTAGATATTCCTTTCTTATTATTTTTAAATATGATTTTACAGCCGTATTTATTTTTTTGTCTGGATATGGTGTAATTAATCTATTAGTGTTATTATAATTTAACAATATTGATATATTATTAAGGAGGTATAAGATGAAAATCAAAGATATTATGACTTACAATGTCGTCACCATACCGAGCGATACCAGTATTGCTGATGCAAAACGTATTATGGAAGCCCATCAGATATCACGTTTACCTGTGGTAGATAGAAATAAACTGGTGGGGATTGTTTCTTCGAGGACAATCGAGAGTGCTTCTCCCAGCAAAGCCTCCTCGCTTTCTATTTGGGAACTAACCTATTTATTGAATAAAACCCCCGTAAAAGAAATTATGATTAGGGACGTTTTCACCGTTGAACCGGATATGGATACCGAGCAGGTTCTGGCGATAGCTCAAAAACGCAGGATAGGTTCGGCAGTCGTAATGGAGAATGATAAGGTCGTCGGTATCGTTACGACTACTGATTTTATTACCAATATCATTAACCCGTTGCTTGGTATAGATATCCCGGGATATAGAATTGAAATATCGGGAGCGATATATAATATTAAAGGTGCCGGCCAGATTGATAAACTAATTGCTATTATCCACCAATTTGGTTTCAAGATTTACACTATCCATATTGAAGGTCATCCCATAAAGCAGGAAGTCCACGATATATGTTTCCACATTTTTGACGGCCATGATATCGAAAAACTGCTTGAGGAATTTAAAACCCAAGGTTACACAGCGAGACTGAGAGACCGCTAAACCCGCAATTTTATAAATAATAGACAAATAATAAAAGGGGGAATGGCTTAAAAGCTATTCCCCCTTTTATTGAGGTTAAGTGATGTTGCCTAACTATACTTACCGTATTCTTTGGTGAATTCTATCATCGCCTTGAGGTTCTCCGGTTTAGCCTGGTCGGTTGCAGTACGCGGGCCGACAATAAAGCCACCGTCTTTACCTACCGTATCTATTAATTTCTTAATACAATCTTTGACTTCCTGAACACTGCCCATCTGTAACAATGAGGAAGGGATACCCCCTTCGATACACATGTGACCTTTCAGAATACTGTGCGCCAGATTGATATCGGTATTATCGAGACGTACCAACATACTCCCTTTCGGGAAATTGAGCAGGTACTCCATCCTCGAATTACAGTTGCCTTCAAAGAAGATACAGGGAGTTATCCCCTTTGCGATAAAAGCATCGAGAAGCTTTTTGAAAGTCGGCCAATAGAATGTATCGAATTGTTTCGGAGACAGAAAATCGTCCGACCCGCGCGTAACGGTCATAAAATATCTGAGATTACCGTACTCATTGGGCGGCGGTACCGGCAATTCCATGGTCTTTTTATAAATGAATTCGCATGCCTCGATGACTTTATCCGGCTGACGGAACAAATCGAAGGTAGTACCGTTCATACCGCGCATCGAGTGGGAAAGTATATCGAACGGAGGCAAGGCGCCGCCGTTAGTATATTGAGGATAGCCGACTTCGGCGACCATTTTCATGAACTTCATTCTGCGGCTGCGCCATTTTCTAATTTCCCTGCCGGCTTTAACCAGCGTCATCAGTGCCTTTTCGGTATCCGGATTGGACGCTACTTCAGCCATCACCTGGTAGGGTACCGGACCGTGAGCCAGTTCCCAAAACCTCGGAAATCTGGATAATCCCTTTAAATTATCGCTGGTCCTAGGCAGAAAAACCCTGAACATAAAGTCGGAAGGGTCTTGCATCCACTGGTCATATTCATTACCCTTAAGATAATCAACCTCAATCGTCTGGTGGGTGGTATTAGGACTCAGATTAAATCCCGGCCATCTTTCGCCCTTGGGATTTAATATCTCAAGAATGCTGCCCGGTGAATACCCCATGATAAAAATATAATCCGGTTCAAAATCCTCCAGGGTTTTCTTCGTAGCCTTATACCAGGCGTTATAATCATAATAAGCTGAGGAAAACGGAATACCCGCATATTTTGCAGAGAAATAGCCGACCGGACAAGCAACAGGGACTCTATCGGTGTTCTTCAGTCTGATAGTATTCATTAACAATGTTTCGCGTTCCAACCTTAATTCAGCGCCGGTTTTCTTTTCATTAGTCCGTTTAGTCATTTATGTCCTCTTTTCGTTAAATTATATTAGGAAAATGCTATCATAACTATCGTCAGGTGTAAAGATTTCATTGTAAAAAAGAAAAACGGTCGGATACATTTCATATCCAACCGTTAATATTTCCTTAAAACAGAATAGCCCCGGTGAACAACTCCGGAGCTATTCTTTAGGCCCTTTTTGCACAAAGGAGACAAAATAAACAAAATCTATAAATATTCTGCACCCGATACGAAAATGATTCAATAGCTAAATAGTACTATGACAGGTAATATGGTTAGTACTATAAAGATTTGAGCAGCTGTTTCAAACCGGTCATATGAAATATAATCTTGCGGCTACTTTAAAAATACTGAGTAGTTCGAATAGTTATGTAGTTCTTCCTTATAATTTGCGACAACGCATATGTTATATATCCCGTTGTTACTTTTTAGCAACGAGTTGATGTCCGCCTCGATATCAAATACACCCGTATCGCTGATTTCCCATTTATCCGCATTTACGAAACTACCGCTTAACAGATGATATTCAGGCGGCAAAACGTATCCCATTTCCTCACCTAAATCATAATACCTGGGCTTGTCCATCAACTCCTGGTGTGTAAGAGATTGGTTTATCGGGTCGAAAAATATTCTAATACTATACAATTCACCCGCATAAATATTTCCGCTTAAGTATAACCTGTCGTTGATAATTGCCGGCGGCCGCGAAAAGTAAATATAGTCGCCTTCGAATTGCTGCACCAATGCCAGACGGTGTACATCAAAAGCAATACCGATATTCACCTTCTTATTCAGCTTGTTCAGAATAGTATCGCGGTGGCCCCAATTCGAGGCGATATCATCATACATCATGTTGTATTCAAGCTGCCGCAATATTTCTTTATGGTCGATGTTAACGTATCTGTCCGGGTCTTCCGTGCTATCATACCAGCCATGATAGGCGGAGTTCTCTGCCTCATAATTAACCCCGCCGGCAAGGGTGTAACGCATATAAGGTTTCAAACCCTCGGTGTCCCAGTGTGAAAGGTAATAATTAGCCAGCATGTCATCCGCATGCTTTTGGGCAGCGGTATTTGTGCCGAGAATTACCGGGGGCAACCCATAATCAGCTCTGTCTTTATTGATAAGCCCGAGCACATACTGAACTAACTGCTCGGTTTCAACACCGTTAACACCGGTTACCGGTAATGCCGTAATAACAGGCGTACAACTTATCAGTACGGCTAAACTAAAAAGACAAAATAATATTATAAACTTTAGTTTATTCATGGTTATTTAGCATTATACAGGATGTAATATTAATATTAAACTTGTTATTATTAATTGACATTATTGAATACTAATTACTTAAATGATACCGACAAACGTAATATGTCCGAATTATTCCGGAGTAGTATAATTTATTCTATATGAGCGATAACATTAGAAACTATTATGAAATCCTCGGGATCAAACCGAGTGCGAGTAATGATGATATAAAAAAAACCTACATCAGACTCGCTAAGATGTTTCATCCGGACCATAACACTAATCAAGAAGACCGGCGTATGATTGAGCTAAACCAGATCTACGAAGTCCTTTCCAACCCGGTTAAAAGACAGGAATATGACAAGCGTTTTATAACTATTGAAAACTTTGACTTTACCAAAGCTCAAGAAACAGTCCAACCTAAAAGAGATAAAATCATCATAAAAAAAGGCCAGGCTATTAAAATCCTTAAGTTGTTACTTCTCATTGTATTATGGGCAATCATCATTTATATTGCATTATATTTTATTGTTAATATAATCTACATGTTTATTAACCTTCCCGTTTGGCTTACGAGTTTATTCCCTATCTAATACCCGTTTTACAATCAAAAGTCTCAATTATTCAATTCACAATAAACTAATATCCAATTGGTAATCAGGTATTATTACTAATTAGGCACACGGGCAGGCTATGTTCCTCAGTGGTAAAAATTAACCGCCGGAAGGTGTATCATCAGTGCCGTCCGGGATATTTCCCGGGAAAGACCGCTGGTAAACGCCGTCCGGCGGTAAAATCCATCTAACTCTGTACTAAATCTAGTGTCCGGCTTTCTTCCGGCGCCGTACTCTCCAGTAGATTATGCCACCGATAATAAGCCAAACAGGGCTGAATATCCCCAGCCAGATGAATATATTGGCGAGAACTCTCCCGAAGATAACCAGACCGTTCCAGGCATTTCTGGCGATATTCCCCGCGCTCCAGCCGGGCTGTACCGTAATATATTCCTTACGGACTTTAGTTTCGGTATTTTGCTTATCGTCGGTCACTTTCAACGTGATTGTATAGGTGCCGGCTGATTTGAATATATGAGTTGGAGCTATTTCGTTACCGGTCTCTTTATCCCCGAAGTCCCATTCATAGGTGTAAGGACCGGACCCCCCGGCGATATTAGGGCTGAATTGAACTTTCTCCCCCACTTTTACAATAGTGTTATACGCATTGAAATCAACGCTTAAACGAGATTGTTCCAATTGAATATTTATTAACGAATAACTGGAGGTACGCTCCAGATACTGCATTCTGGCCTGAGTACGCTCGATGGAATCTCTGGTATTTGTCAATTCGCGTTGTACGGCTAATATATCTTCCACCGTTTCCGCTTTTGCCATTACCTGCAGTAATTGCTGTTCGGTCGCCTGAAGGTTTTTAAGCTGGGCATCCAGGTCGATATATTCCTCGGTCACATCCTGGCTTGAAGTCGTCTGACTGGTAATATCGACGGCTAAACTGCCGATTTCATGGACGACCATATCGTAATCGCCGGCGACAATTCTAATGCTGATTGTACCGCGTAGTAACTGGCCTTCTTTCCAGCTTTGCGAGGAAACGACAAATCCCTGATGTTCTGCGGCGATCTGAGTTATCCGGTTGATAGTACCAGCAATATCATCTACAACCAATGTCATATTACCGGTACGGACAATCATCCGGTCTATTTCAGGTATAGTCGATATTTCTCCGCCAGCGTTCTGGTAATAAACGTCTGTGGGCATAGGTTTAACATAGCCAGTCGTAGTTGTAATACCGGGTGGCCTGTAATTAGCCGAACCATCCTCATAATCCTTATTGATACTCGTACTTGTAATTGTCGCATGTTTAGCACCGCATCCAATTGTTGTAATAGCCACTAATAATATGGCGATAGATATTAATACCCACTTTTTCATTTGGCATCCCTCCGTATGTATTACTTACTAATTTAAGTTGCGATTAATTCAAGACATTTATTATATATCTTTATATACGGCCTATCCGTGATAGTATTACATTGCGGAATATAAAAAAGAAATCCGCTCATCTCCAGAGTTGAAAATGAGCGGATAAAAAGCAGCCATTAAATAATTTTATGAGGGGACGTAAATACCTTTTTTCATCTCCAGACAGATAAAAGTTTCGGTATCTTTGATTCCTTTAATACCTGATAACTTTCTCTGCATAAAGTCCGATAATTCGGTAGTTGAATGAAAGTTAGCGCCTAATATCAAATCAAAACGGCCGGTCGTGGTAGATAACCATTTCACTTCCGGCATCTTCACGAGCACATCTGCTACGGCTTCGATAGCTCCTAATTCTACATCAACTCCGATTATTGAATGTACGATGAGACCTATTTTCCCCGGGTCAATCATGGTGGTCACGATTACCGCACCGCTTTTCGTCAGCTTTTTCATTCTCCTGCGTACGGTAGTTGCGCTGACTTTCAGCTTTTTAGCGACCTTTTCGCTGCTTTGCCTGGCATTGTCCCTGAGCATTCCAATTAGTTTTTCGTCTAAACTATCAATTTTCATAAAGTATATTGTAGCGGTTCTTCTTCTATTTTGCAATATATCGACTATATGTTTGCGGTAATTATACTAAATCACATACAAATAAGCATGATTTGTCCGTGATAATTTCGTAACTAAAACATAATCAGTCTTTTATTATCATTAATTATTAATCAAATAAATCTTTTTATATATTAATTAATTCCTAAAAATAAAGGGCACACTATGAAAGAGCACCCTTTATGACATGGAGTCCCGTTTATTTTATAAATCTTCAAGTAATGTCGAAAAAGTATCGTGATGGTCTTCTTCCTCTTGCAATATTTCCCTGAAAAGACGGTTTGTTGTCTCATCACCTTCTTTACGTGCTTTCTCGACTATTTTTTGATAAAGTTCGATGGCGTTTTGTTCATCTTTAACGTCCTGCGTTATCATTTCTTTCAATGTTTTCCCTACAAAGATGGGCGTCGGTTTTGTCGTTGGAATTCCCCCCAGGTAATAAAGTCGCTCGGCAATTGACTCGGCATGCTTCATTTCGGCAACAGCAATTGCTTTCAGTTCATTATGAACGGCAAAACCTTTTACTCCGCCCCACTGAACGTGCTGCCACATGTACTGGACTGCCACCTGTATTTCCCGGGCAATAGCGTCATTCAACATTTTGAGAAGTCCATCGGATGCTTTTACGACAGAATTGATTTTAGTTACCATTTATTCCCCCTATACTTTAATAGCTGATGGGAATTGTATTACGGTCCGACTCATATGGGTATCCGTATCCTTACCCAATTATTAAGCACAAGACACTTATATATTTTTAGAGTACAAATAACCCAATAGCGATAAGATACATAATGAGTTAAAATAAATACGATGGAAATAGTATTAAACGGGGCTAAACAGCTTGGTATTAGCCTGAATAATAATCAAACTGAAAAGTTCGGGATTTTATACCGGGAATTGATTGATTGGAATAAAAATATCAACCTCACCGCTATAACAGATTACGATGAGGTCATTACCAAACATTTTCTGGATTCTCTTACAGTAATCGCCGCGCACCGATTCTCAAATTTGGATAGAGTAATAGATATAGGCACCGGAGCAGGGTTTCCCGGTTTACCGTTAATAATCGCGTTTCCTTATCTCAATTTAACGCTTTTGGAAGCTACGGCGAAAAAGGTTTCGTTTTTACACCATATTATTCAAACACTGGAATTACATGTTGACATTATAGGAGACAGGGCGGAGACTGCTGCCCACCAACCGGAACACCGTGAGAAATACGATGTCGTATTGTCAAGAGCAGTAGCAGAATTACCGGTGGCAGTAGAATTATGCCTGCCTTATTGTAAAATGGGCGGCATGTTCATCGCTCAAAAAAAGGGGGACATTGCTGAAGAAATCTCCTCGGTAAAACCGGCAATTGAAATTTTAGGCGGACGATTAAAAGAAATTATTCCGGTCACTTTAAGCGATTTGCCGGAAGGCCGTCAACTAGTCGTCATTGAAAAGATCTCTCCGACGCCGGATAAATATCCCCGCCGTCCGGGCATGCCGGAAAAAAGGCCCATTAAATAGAAAGTAACCCGCCTGGATACACCGCTTATTTGATATTCACTCATATCTCCGGTTAGAATTGGTATGTTTCTTGATGTCTTTAAAAATCCTCTTGACATTCTATCCTTAGCGTTAAAAGAAAGTGCCCGTTAATTGACAGATAACATCCTGAAGAAAATAATAGCACCTATTATTCCGTATATTACGATTGGTATTGGCTTACTGCTCCTTAACAACGCATGGATAGCCATTATCGCTTATCATCTTGGCATTATAGTTGTTCTTCTTTTATCCCGCGAAAGACTCTCATTAAAGAAATTATTCCGAAGTACCGGTTATAAAATTCCCCTGTTCACTGCATTAGTCGGGGCTTGCAGCGGCATATTATTATATCTACTTTGGCCGCTACTTTCGATTCCTCCCGACATCAATGTGTATCTTCAGAACATTGGGCTCACACGGCAGGCCTGGCCATATTTTCTAGCCTATTTCGCCCTGGTGAACCCCTGGATTGAGGAGTATTACTGGCGAGGTTATCTTGGCAACGACAGTAAATACCCGACACTTAACGATGTTTTCTTTTCCGGTTATCACATAATGGTAATGGCAGGAAAAGTGGCAATAATCTGGTTGCTGGTGGTATTTGCAGCACTTTTATTGGGAGCCTGGTTCTGGAGACAGTCTAACCGGATAAGTCATGGTTTATTACCTTCTTTGGTTTCGCACCTAGCCGCCGATATTACGGTTATCTTTTCAATTTACTGGCTGGCTTACATCCATTAACGGGTATTCCTGATATTGATAATCGAAGCAAACAATTGTAGAATTACGTTACAGAAGCGAATAATAAAATGGTATCTATTTCTTTTATTTGAACCAAGGGAGGCTTACCAATGGTAAAAAGCGGTACATGGAAAGTAAAAACAGGGCTGGCCCAGATGTTAAAGGGCGGCGTTATTATGGATGTCGTTAATGCCGAACAGGCTAAAATAGCCGAAGATGCAGGGGCGTGTTCCGTCATGGCGTTGGAGAGAGTCCCTGCCGATATTAGAGCAATGGGCGGCGTAGCCAGAATGGCCGACCCCACCGTAATCGAAGCTATTATGAAGGCTGTTACGATTCCCGTCATGGCCAAATGCCGTATCGGTCATTTTGTCGAAGCACAGGCTCTGGAAGCACTCGGCATAGATTATATCGACGAGTCCGAAGTATTAACTCCGGCCGATGAAAATTACCACGTATGGAAACATGACTTTAAGGTACCGTTCGTTTGCGGCTGTCGTAATCTGGGCGAAGCTTTACGCCGCATCGGTGAAGGTGCCGCGATGATACGCACCAAGGGCGAAGCCGGTACCGGCAATGTCGTTGAAGCTGTCAGACATATGCGGGCTGTTCAGGATGGTATCCGCCAGTTGGTTAATACCCCTCAGGAAGAACTGATGGCCACCGCTAAAGAAATGGGGGCTCCTTTTGACCTCGTGCAGGAAGTCCACAACACCGGCAAATTACCGGTGGTAAACTTCGCTGCCGGCGGCCTCGCCACCCCGGCTGATGCAGCGTTAATGATGCAGCTTGGTGCGGATGGAGTATTCGTCGGCTCCGGCATCTTTAAATCTAATAACCCCAGCAAACGGGCAAAGGCTATCGTAAATGCAACTACCCACTTTAAGGATGCTAAAATAATCGCGGAAGTATCCAAGAACCTCGGCGAGGCCATGCCGGGTTTGGATATCAAGCAGATACCAGAGAATGAACTGCTGGCAAAACGGGGCTGGTAATTACTAAAATTCCAGTTTATGGTATTTATTAAGTATCATAAACAACCGGAGTAATAAGAATAATGGCATTAGAAAGGCCGCGTTATCATAAAGTAATCACCGACGATTTGGAGGCTTTTCTAAACATATTGCCTCCTTACATCCAGCAGCCTCTTCGCGAAGACCCGGAGTCCAGCGACCTTATCGAAGTTATTCTCGATTTAGGACGCCCTCCGGAAGCGCGGTACCCGCAGAGAGAGTCCCCTCCCAGCCAGGTTGAAGTCAGCCAGGCTGATATCGACTATGTTACTTCACGCATCGGACAGTTCGGTGATGACAACCGGGCAGGTATCGAACGTACGCTGCACCGGATTTCCGCTATCCGCAACCGTAAAGGACGTATCGTCGGTTTAACCTGCCGCGTCGGCCGGGCAGTTTTCGGTACTATCAAAATTATTGAGGACCTGGTGGAATCCGGTAAGAGCGTCCTGTTATTAGGACGACCCGGTATCGGAAAAACCACGATGCTGCGAGAGGTCGCCCGTGTTTTAGCCGATAGTTTTAAGAAACGGGTTGTTATTGTCGATACTTCAAATGAAATTGCCGGAGATGGCGATATCCCCCATCCTGCTATCGGGCGTGCCCGCCGCATGCAGGTCAAAACACCCAATATGCAGCATGCCGTGATGATTGAGGCCGTGGAAAACCATATGCCCGAGGTTATCGTTATCGATGAAATCGGTACCGAACTGGAAGCTCAGGCTGCCCGTACCATTGCGGAACGCGGCGTCCAGCTTGTCGGTACTGCCCACGGTAATACTCTGGAAAACTTGATGCTGAATCCGACTCTCTCCGACCTTATCGGCGGCATTCAGTCCGTAACATTAAGCGACGAAGAAGCCCGCCGCCGTGGTACTCAGAAGTCGATTCTTGAAAGAAAAGCCCCGCCGACCTTTGATATCGTGGTAGAGATAATTCAACGCGACCGCGTGGCGATTCATCCGGACGTAGCCCATGCAATAGATATGTTATTGAGAGGCGAACCGAGCCCTCTGGAAATCCGTTGGCAAGATGAAAACGGTGAAGTAATTATTGAAAAACAGTCACCCCAACCGTCCGGCGAGACGGCGATGAAAAAGACCAAAGATAGTGCCTACCGGCTGTTTCTGTTCGGGGTGAACCGCAACCGCATCGAGCAAATGGCTCAGGAAATGGGACTTAACGTTCATATCGCCGGTGATGTTCATGACGCTAATTTATTCATAACCTCAAAGCAATATTACCGCCGCAAACCGCAAAAATTACGCGATGCTGAAAACAATAATCTGCCGGTCTATGTATTGAAAAACAATACACCGGGGCAAATTCGCCAGTTGCTCCGTTCGATTTACCCCGGCGAAGTGGAAGAAAACCACAATCATACTGAGGACGCGGGAAATTCATTCGGCGGTGCAATCAATGAAGCAGAGACGGCCGTCCACCGGATAACCGGCGGAGCAGAATCCGTCGAACTTAGTCCGCAGAGTGCTTACATCCGGCGGCTGCAGCATTTAATCGCCGAACGCCATGACTTACCTTCCAAAAGTACCGGTAAAGACCCCAATCGTAGAGTAGTTATTTACAAAGAAAACGGGAAATAATTCTTTCCCCGGGTATTACCCATTTGCCTAAATCCCCATCTTAATTTATACTTTCCCTAAAGAGGATTATTATGGGTCTATTCATTACGTTCGAAGGCGGAGAAGGCTGCGGTAAAAGCTACCAGACCGGGATATTATTCCGGAAACTATCCAAATTAAATATACCTGCAATATTAACTCACGAACCCGGCGGCACGCCCGTCGGCGATAAAATAACCCGTCTGTTAAAATGGGCGAAAGAAGCGGATATGTCCGGCCTGACGGAACTTCTTTTATTTAACGCTTCCCGTTCGCAACTTGTTGATGAAGTAATTAAACCGGCTCTCCATAAAAACAAAATAGTTATCTGCGATAGATTTACCGATTCTACCGTCGCCTACCAGGGATACGGCCGCGGCATTAGCATCGATATTATTAAAGAAATAAATAATACGGCTACCGGAGGACTTAAACCAGACCTGACCATATTGTTGGATATGCCTGTGGAATCAGGTCTGGCCAGAAAAAGTAAACAAAAAGCCGACCGTTTTCACCGGGAAAACCTCGCTTTTCACCGCAAAATCAGGAGCGGTTTTTTGAAACTTGCAGCAGCCGAACCGGAGCGGTGGTTAATTATCGATGCCGGACAGTCCAGGGCAAAAATCAGTCAACAAATCTGGGCGCGGATAAACGAATTAATTAAGGAAAGTTAGAATATTACGAGTCCTTCTTATTCAAGATTCGCATTAGGATAATGATATGACGAGAAAACATGTTGCAGTAGCCATGAGCGGCGGGGTAGATTCCTCGGTAGCGGCAGCACTTTTAATCAAAGAAGGCTATGATGTTATCGGTGTTACCCATCAAACATGGCCGACGGATAGTAGCAAGAAGAATTTCGGCGGCTGCTGCGGACTGGATGCCATCGATAGTGCCCGCAGCGCGGCGGCGAAGCTTGAAATACCTTACTACGTTCTCGATTTAAGAGATGACTTTCAACAAACCGTTATTAAAGACTTCTGCGATGAATACAGTCGGGGCCGTACGCCCAATCCCTGTGTTGCCTGTAATCACCTCCTGCGCTTTTCATTATTTTTACAGAAGGTGTTACAACTCGGTGTCGATTATTTAGCCACCGGACACTATGCCAGAATCGATAATTCACCGGATGGGTACCGACTGTTAAAGGGCGTCGACAATGCCAAAGATCAGTCTTACTTTCTCTACAATATGGGACAATATGAACTGGAACATATCCTGTTTCCGGTAGGATATTATACCAAGGCAGAAATCAGGAAAATAGCCTCTGATATGAAACTACCCTCGGCAAAACGACAGGACAGCCAGGATATCTGTTTTATACCGGAAGGCGATTACCATTCATTTATCAGCGGCTGCGTTCAATTTACCCCCGGCGAAATTATCAATACACAGGGAAAGGTACTGGGTAAACATAACGGTTTGGCCCTTTACACCATAGGGCAGAGACACGGTCTGGGGGTCAACAGTAACGACATCTTGTATGTTACAAAACTAGATTCGTACTATAATCGTGTCGTTGTAGGTACCAAAGAAGATTTATTAAGACGGAAACTTCTCGCAACCAGATTAACCTGGATTTCCGGTAAAATTCCGGATAAACCGTTGGAAGTAAAAGCGAAAATTCGTTACAAGGCACCGGAAAGCGACGCCTTAGTAACCCAGAGCCATGGCATAGCGGACGTAGTATTCAAGGAGCCCCAGACAGCAATTACACCCGGACAATCGGTCGTATTTTACCGGGGAGAGGAAGTGCTGGGTGGGGGTATTATCGAAGAGACGGTCGATACTAATGCTTTCACTCGCTGAAGAAAAAGCGTTAAGGTTAAAAGGATTTCATTACATCGCCGGTATCGATGAGGTCGGCCGCGGGCCGCTCGCCGGTCCGGTAGTCGCCGCTGCTATTATTCTCCCTCCTAAAATTAAACGTAAACCCTGGGTCGATGACATCAAAGACAGTAAATTACTTTCCCCCGTACAAAGGGAACGCCTCGTTAATAACATTAAAGATATTTCTGTTTCTTTCGGCATTGGCATGGTCAGTTCCCAGATAATCGATATTCAGGGCATTGCTAAAGCCACCCGCCTGGCGATGAAATATGCAGTGGAACAACTTTCTCCCGGACCGGATTATTTATTAATAGATTATGTTAAGTTGCCCGAAGTCTCCCTACCACAAAAAGGCGTTGTCGATGGCGATAGTATTTGTTTTTCCATCGCTTGTGCTTCGATTATCGCTAAAGTTGCCCGCGACCATCTGATGATTGAACTGGACGCCGTGTATCCCGGCTACGGACTGGCTAATCATAAAGGGTATGGGACAAAACAACACCTCGAATGTTTGCAGCGTTTAGGTCCCTGCCCTATTCACAGACACTCTTTCCATCCGGTAAAGGACGCAGCCGGTGAACCGTAAAACTACCGGCCAACAGGGCGAAATAATAGCTCAGAACTATCTGAAAAAGCACGGCCACCGGATTATCGAGACCAATTTTCGCACCCGTTACGGCGAAGTAGATATTATTTCAAAACATAAAAACATACTGGTATTCACTGAAGTCAGAACTAAAAAGAGCCTCGAATACGGCACGCCGGAAGAATCGATTACGGAAACCAAAGCCAGACACTTGCGGGCCGCGGCATACTACTACCTGCAGACTCATGAAAAACTACCGGAACAATGGCGTATTGATTTAGTCGCCATCGAAATGGATGATAACGGAAAGGTCACTCGCATTAACCATATCGAGAGTGCCATCGGCGAAGATTAATTTCACGATTTTCTCTTTACCATTTTTCATTTCCAATATGTTAAGATAGCATTATGTCACACGACTTACGGATAATCGACGAAAACTTGAACCGGCTCGGTGAGGGACTACGTGTTCTGGAAGACATCGCCCGGATGCTGCTTAACGATACCGGACTGACGCAACAACTCAAGAATCTGCGGCATGGCTTAATCCGGGCAGACTTATCGTTTAACCAACAACTCATCGATTCACGGGACTCCGTCAATGATATCGGTGCTTCGATGAACGTCTCAAGTGAGGCAGTCCATAAAAACCTGCCGGATATTTTAATTGCCAATGCCAAACGTGCTCAGGAATCATTAAGGGTCCTCGAGGAATTTGCCAAACTTCCTGAATCTAATTTAGATTCCGATATATTCAGAAAGGCACGTTTTAGTTTATATACTGTCGAACGCAATCTATTGTCCAAGTTACTGCGGGAAGGAAAACTTACCAAATTAAGCGGCCTCTACGTAGTATTGGACACCGAAGCCTTACAGGGACGCGACCCGGTTAAAGTTGCCCGGCAGGTAATCCGCGGCGGAGCAACCACAATTCAGTTCAGAGATAAGACTACCCCGAAAAAAGACTTATTACGGTTAGCTCGACAGTTAAAGAAGCTGTGTTCGGATAAAGATGTATTGTTCATCATAAACGACTATCTGGATATTGCTGCAGCATCAGATGCCGATGGGCTGCACATCGGGCACGATGACATCCCGGTTGAGGAAGCTCGTAAAATACTTTCGGTTGATAAAATCATCGGCTGTTCTGCGACCACTTTAGACCAGGCAATCACCGGTGCCATTGAAGGTGCGGACTACATCGGGGTAGGTTCGATTTTCCCGACTACCTCAAAAAAGGATATTGATGTCTGCGGCCTTAAAGTGTTAAAACAGGTTACAGTAAAAATAAATATTCCGGTAGTGGCTATCGGGGGAATTAACAAAAGTAATATTGCCAAGATAATGGAGGCCGGCGCCACTGCCGCTGCAGTCATCAGTGCAATATTGAATGAGAAAGACCCCGAAGCCGCTGCCCGGGAACTGGCAGGTATGATAGATGACAGAAAAACCGACGCAAAACATTGAAACAATTACCAATAGTATCCGCATGGTTTTCACCACCCGAGACCAGGCAAGAGAAAAAGCCCTGCCCTTATGCCGGGAGATAATACGTTACGCGAGCACCACTATTCGCGCGGTGCACCGCCAGGAATTGAAAGAAGCTGCGGAAATGCTGGAAGAAGCCACTGCCTTACTTAAGAACGCCCAGCAGTTTACCGATTCCTGCGGTTTGGCCAATATCGCCTATCTAAGAGATGCGGAAAAAGAATATGCTGAAGCGAGTATTGTGCTGGCACTCGTTTCAGGCATTTCTTTACCCAGCCACGATGATTTGAAAATTGACCCTTCATCCTATCTAAACGGCCTTGGTGAAGCCATCGGTGAGTTAAGACGGTATTTGCTGGATAATATCCGCAAAGGAGACCTTTCCCGCGGCGAAGACCTGCTGGAAATGATGGATGATATTTATAGTGTTTTAGTAACCGTGGACTTTCCCGATGCGATTACCGGCGGACTCCGCCGGACTACCGATATGGTTCGCGGCGTTCTGGAAAAAACCCGCAGCGACCTGACTCTCGTCATACAGCAGAAAAACCTGGAAAACCGCCTCGATAAGTTCGAGAACAAAGCAGGTTAGCTGCTTATCTTACCTGTAAAAAGGGATTCGAACGGCGTTCTTCACCGATGGTTGTTTCCGGACCGTGGCCGGGAAATACTATCGTCTCATCAGGCAATACCATTAATTTCTTAAATATGTTGTCCATGAGCTGGTTATAATTCCCGCCCAGGTCGGTGCGACCGATGCTTCCCTGAAAAAGCGTATCCCCGCAAAAGAGAGCCCCTTGTCCATAAAAACAGATACCGCCCGGACTGTGTCCCGGTGTATGAATTATCTCGAATCCTAAGTCTCCGATAGTTATCTTTTCGCCGCCGTTTAATAAACGGTCGGTAGGTAAGACACGTATCAAATCGTTTGCATCGGCAGTATGAATGGCCACCGGAGCTTCAGTGGCTTTCCTGACGTCCTCGACGGCTCCGGTATGGTCCATATGGCCGTGGGTGATACCAATTAACTTAATCTTTAAACCGGCTTTATTAACAGTCTGTAATATTGTTCCCGCATCATCACCCGGGTCGATAATCATTCCTTCTTTAGTTGTTTTCGAACCGACTATATAACAATTAGTGCCGTACATACCCAACTGTAAAACAGCTAACAGCATTTTCCTCTCCTTTTTCAATCCTATTTGTAATAATATCATCGCCGGATTATCCGGGCAAAATATGACTGAAATATTTAAGTGTCCGGAATTGGTTATTTAAGTATAAATACGTATACCAAACTACTGATTAGCTGTCTAAAATACCTGATAAGAAAACAGTTTTCAGCAATTATGATAGCAGGAGGTTCATTAATGGTAAAAAAAGTAATACAAAACGTAGACTACTTGGCGGATGTTACGGCCGAGTTCGTGTTTTATCTGAACGACGGCAGAATTCTGCATAACTTAATCGACTTGAGTAACGCGTTCGTTTCTATGAGTAATGAATTATACGCTTATCATGTAACCCTGGAAAAGAATGATTTTTGTAACTGGATAAGCGACGTTATTCATGACGATAAACTGGTAAAAGATTTGAAAAAGGTAAATAATAAAGAAGAAGCTGGCAAGATAATCTCACACAGAGTATCTTATCTACAGGGAAAAAGAAAATAACAGGAAGCGAATTGTATGTATAAAAAAATTCTGGCTCCTTTAGACGGCTCAGACCTGGCAGAATGCACCCTGGAACACTTGAAAGCCATTGCTTCAGGCTGCAAAATACAGAATATAGTAGTGTTCCATACCGTCGAACCATTACCGGCCGCTACATTAACAGCCGTTGTCCAAGCCGGCGGAAACCTCCTGAATGAAATAGAAACAACAAATCGTAATAATGCCGAACAATATATTAAGGGAGTTGCCGCTAAGTTAAAAACCGAAGGGTTTAACGTCAAGCCTGTTATCGCCGAGGGCTATGCCGCAGAAGAAATCTTGAAATATACTCAAAGTAATGATATAGATTTGATAATAATGAGCACTCACGGCCGGTCCGGCATAAAACGCTGGGTTATGGGCAGCGTAACTTCCCGGGTGTTAAACCATGCTACGGTACCGGTATTAACGATTATTCCAACAGGGTGTCGTTTAAATCCTTAGATAATCTGGAATATCCACACTTAATTTCTTAACTGGAGGATTTTCATGTATCGTAAAGTTCTAGCGCCCTTAGACGGGTCGGAGCTCGCCGAGCATACTCTTGAACACCTTAAAGTTTTATTGAAAGGATGCGAGGCACCGGAGGTAATTATCCTGCGTGTCATTGAACCGTTGCCGGCTCAAACCCTCAGTACCTTCAGTCACACTTCAAGCCCAATATTAACCGAAATGGAAAACAAAAACAGACAGGCTGCGAAACGTTATGTCCGGAACATTGCCGACCGGCTAAAAAAGGATAACATTAATGCTATACCGGTAACCCTAGAGGGTACCGCCGCTGATGAAATACTCGATTATGCCAATAATAATAACGTAGAAATGATTATCATGAGCAGCCACGGCCGTTCCGGTATAAAAAGATGGTTACTCGGCAGCGTTACCAAAAAAGTCCTTGACCACTCGCCGATACCTGTATTAATCGTTATTCCAAAAGGATTCCGCCCGGTATAATTGACATTAGGTTTGACTATTTTATGGTAAATACAATATAATAATTTCAATTAGATGAGGGGATGGGGTAACTGTTTTTAACCTGTGGTTTAAAGCCCTGGATACTAATCCGGGGCTTTTTCTTTTGCGGTTACCGTTTTAGATATGTCTGCGATAATAATTCATAATATCCGGATAAACGGACTGAATGTGCGTTATTACCAGGGCGGTCAGGGTGAACCCCTTTTGATTATTCACGGCGGTAACAGCCACGCCCTCGCCTGGACTAAAAAGATAACTGAATTAAGTCGGAATTATACCGTTTTCGTCCCCGACCTGCCGGGCTTCGGTATGAGTCAGGCAATAAAAGGCAATTATTATATACCGGAGATAGCCGAATTCATCGAAGCCTTCACCTGCACAATAGGGTTGGATAGTTTTCACTTAATGGGACACTCCGTCGGCGGAGCTGTCGTTACCTCTTATGCATTGCAATTTCCTAAAAAGGTAAAAAGACTTGTTATCATTGATAGCATGTGTTTCGGACAGGAAATAGCTCTCTGGGTTAGAATGTTTTCAACACCCTCTATGTGTTACTCCATAGGGAGAGCACTCACTTCCGTATTCAAAGGAACCAAGTGGATGGCAGAAGCCATGTTCCGCTCGACGGAATTCATAATACCGTTTTCAGAAGCGAGTCTGATTATCGGTGTTAGTGCGGTTAACCTTAAGACACAGAGCATGGTGCTTTTTCACCGATTGTCAGAAATAACCACACCGACACTGGTCGTTTGGGGTAATAACGACCGTATCGTTCCGGTGAAACAGGCTTATGCTGCAGCCAGTGTAATTCCTGATTGCCAATTAATGGTACTGAAAGGTGGTCACTCGGCTTATGCAAATTCTCCTGAGTTTACGCCGGGAATACACCGCTTTCTCAGTGGAAATCTAAATTAGTAAAAATGGCGGAGAGGGTGGGATTCGAACCCACGTCCCGAAAAATCGGGAACCGCTTTTCGAGAGCGGCACTATCGGCCTCTCAGTCACCTCTCCATGATGCCTATAAAATAAATTTTTACAGCCATTTAATTATAGCTAACCGAGACCCCATCAGCAAACTTTCCCCAGGGATAACTTATCACAAGGGCGATGTTGACAGTCTTAATCAATTAGCTCAAAATAGGGGAAAGGAGAATTCGAATGAGTAAAAAACCGGCATTTAACGTTGCGTCTTATGTGAGTATCGGCAAAGAACAGGCGAAAAACAAGAAATTACTAACCGATGGCTTTACACCAATATTTTTTAAATATAAAGGTGTGAAGAAAATTACCCTTCTGGAAGCACTTACGCCGCCGGATGAACCTGCAAAGGAAAATAATTATTTAATGGTATTAGAGTTTGAGAGTGAAGAAGATGTTTTTCCGAAGGGGGGGAAATTCGGTGCCAGCCCTGAAATCCGAGAGATTATGAATTGGACGAAAGAAGTCGATTTCGATAGTAAATATAAGACCACAAGTCTTACAACTTACAAACCGATATTAACCATGGAAAAATAAGTTAAAATAAATAACTTATTGCTGGGGTGCCTGCGCTATTCCGGCCTTTTCGATTTGTATAGTATATATTTGCCCATCGGTCGATACGCTGATTGTACCATTAACATCCGTTCCTAATATACGGGCTCCGATATTTTCCAGATTGGTTAAAGTTTCCTGATGCGGATGCCCGTATGTATTCCCTTTTCCGGCCATGTAAATTGCCACTGCCGGATGTACGGCCGCTAAATAATCCGGTGACGAAGCGGTCCGGGACCCGTGATGTCCCAGTTTCAATATTTCGATATTTCTTAATACCAGGCCGAATGCCATTAATATTTCTTTTTCCGCTTCCTCCTCCGCATCTCCCTCAAACAGGAAATCAATATTCCCGTACCTCATCCAGAGTACTAAGCTATTATTATTCGATGTACCGTTTGGAGAATCCGGATTTAATACCTCAAAAGATAAATTTCCCGTAGTAATTAAATCTCCGCGTTTCCCTGTATGTACCGCTGCTCCCTCATTATTCACTGCTTCTATAAAAGTGATATAAGTTTTCGAAGTGCTCGTATCACCGCTATGCCAGATTTGCTCGACTTCATACGAATTTAATACTCCGGTGAGACCGCCAATATGGTCGGCATGAGCATGAGTCGCCACCATTACTTCCAGCTTCCCATCAACATACTTTTGCAAAAAAGGCTGTACCAGGGAATAATTACCACCTCCGTCAATTAATACCTCAGTATTACCGTTATCTATTAAGACGGCATCCCCCTGCCCGATGTCTAGAAAGTAAACCGTAAGGCCATTTTCGGGTACCGGGGCTTGAATACAGCTTGCCAGAAATAAACCGGTGGTGACTAAAACTAATAAGAGTGATACTCGCAGTAACCCTTTCAAAACAATTTATCCTTCAATGTACCAAATCTAATTGCAGTCACATCATCCATTCTACCTAATACTTTTTATCACCGCAAAAATACCTTACCGCAGTTTAAACATCTTCAACTATTTGAAAACACCCTCCTGATTTGGTTAATATTAACTTAAGTAGTGCGTATCACTTATATGAGGAGGATGCGGAGTTGGAACAACGTCATTATAAATACGAAAGCTTTATTCCCCAGTACTACAATATCACCACAAAATTAATCGATGAACAGGTTGCCAACGGTCTGGGCGATAAAATCGCCGTCTATTACAAGGATAAAACATACACCTACCGCGAAATGCAAAACCTGATAAACAAAGTAGGCAATGCCTTGCATATCCTTGGCGTTCACATGGAAGAACGCGTCTTACTGGTTATGTACGACTCACCGGAAGCTATGGCCAGCTTTTTCGGCGCGATAAAAATCGGAGCGGTCCCTGTTCCGCTTAATACGATGTATACACCTGACGATTACAGGTACCTTTTAAATAACAGCCGGGCACGTACGATTATCGCCGATGGCGATTTTATCGAAGATATCGAGGGCTTTAAGGAAAAGCTGCTTTACCTTGAAAATACGATTATCATCGGTAAAAAGACGAAAGCCAATCATATCGGTTTTTATGATATTGTCGACCGCTGTTCGGAAAAACTCAATGTGGCTTATACGACTTACGAAGATTCGGCTTTCTGGAACTATACCTCGGGCAGCACCGGCGTTCCTAAAGCAGCCGTTCACCTCCAGCACGATGTTTTCACCTGCGTCGACAGCTACGCCAAAGGCACGCTCGGCCTGAATCAAAACGATATATTACTTTCCGGTTCGAAGTTCTTCTTCGCTTACGGGTTAGGTAACAGTTTCTTCTATTCGCTGGGTGTCGGGGCTTCCGTTGTTTTATTACCGGACAGACCGACGGCCGAAACGGTATTAGCTACAATTAACAAATACCATCCGACGGTATTTTTCGGCGTCCCGACTTTGTATGCCAATCTACTGGAAGTTGAGGACTTCGAGAAAAAATACGATTTATCATCGCTACGCATATGCACATCCGCCGGTGAAGCTTTGCCAAAAGAAATATATAATTCCTGGAAAAAGAGAACCGGGTTAGATATTCTCGATGGAATCGGCTCTACAGAGCTGCTGCATATCTTCATTTCCAACCGGCCGGGCGACGTTAAACCTGGCAGCTCGGGAAAAATCGTTCCCGGTTATCATGCCAAAATTGTCGATGACAAGGGGAAGGAAGTCCCGGACGGAGAAGTGGGCAACCTGCAGGTAAAAGGTGAGTCAACCGCTGCATATTATTACCGTCATCATGATAAGACCAAGTCCTCGATGTTAGGTCAGTATTTCAATACGGGTGATAAGTATTACCGCGATGCGGAAGGGTATTACTATTACTGCGGCCGCGGTGACGATATGCTCAAAGTCGGCGGTATCTGGGTTTCCCCGATTGAAATCGAAGACGTCCTGGTCTCTCATCCCGCCGTAAAAGAGGCTGCTGTAGTCGCTAAAGGCGATGAGCACCTGTTGGTAAAACCGAAAGCCTATATCGTCCTTAAAAAGGGTTTTACCGGTTCGGATGAATTAGCGAAAGAAATCCAGGCGTTTGTTAAGAAAACTATCGCCCCGTATAAATACCCGAGATGGGTTGAATTCGTTGCTGACTTGCCCAAGACCTCCACCGGCAAGATACAACGCTACAAACTGCGCGAATAACTTAAGTTATTGTTTATAAAACAGGCGGGTGATATCACCCGCCTGTTTTTTTATCCGGACAATTATTTATTATTTCTGGTATTATTAATTCTGAGATGATATCAAAGATTGTCAACCGCCGCACTAAAATTATTTGTACGCTTGGTCCCGCTACCGGTTCTCCGGAAATGATTGAGCGGCTTGTCCGGGCGGGAATGGATATCGCGCGGCTTAACCTCTCTCACGGCACACTCACCGGCCACGCACAACATATGCGGATAATCAACAGGCTAAACCGGCATACGGAACACAATATTTCTACCATGATAGATTTACCCGGGCCTAAATACCGTATCGGCCGGATAAAAAATGGCAGTGTCCTTTTGAAAAAGGGAGACTCAGTTACTTTAACCACAAACAACATTGAAGGCAATAATCAAATATTACCCATTAACCTACCCGAATTACCGCACGATGTGCGCCGGGGCGATACAATTTTGCTGGCGGACGGGCTCTTATCTTTACTTGTGGATACTGCTGACGAAACCACGGTTAAATGCCGTGTCAAAAACGGCGGGGTGCTGGAATCCAACAAAGGAATCGTCGTGCCGGGCAGACATATTTCCGCACCGTTTATAACGCCGACTATGAAACAGGACATTCTATTTGCGGCAGAGCAAAAACCGGACTTCGTAGCGTTATCTTTTGTCGGCAGTGTCGATGATATTATCAGCGTTAAAAATCTACTTCGGGAAAACGGTACGGATATACCAATCATTTCTAAAATCGAGCGTGAAGAAGCAATAAAGAACCTCGATGATATTTTGGAAGCTAGCGATACCGTTATGGTAGCTCGCGGCGACCTGGGAGTAGAGATTCCTCTCGAGAAAGTCCCTTTATTACAGAAGGAGATTATCCGTAAGTGCAACCGTTCCAGTAAACCGGTCATCACGGCCACGGAGATGCTGGAGTCGATGATAAATTCGAACAGGCCGACCCGTGCCGAAGCAACCGATGTAACTAATGCAATATTCGACGGCACTGACGCCGTAATGCTTTCGGCGGAAACCGCTATCGGCAAGCATCCGGTGGCAGCTGTCTCGATGATGGCACGGATAGCTAAAGAAGCTGAGAAAATGCTTCCTTACGAGCAAATGCTGAATGAAAGAGGCAGCTGGATTGAACCGGTTACGGACGAACTAATCAGCTATAATGCCTGTCTGACGGCCTACCGGTTAAAAGCTGTCGCTATTGTTGCCTTTACGCAGTCCGGCAGTACTGCCCGCAGGGTCTCCCGTTTTCGCCCGCAAACGCCGGTACTGGCTATTACGTCGACAAACAGAGTCAGCGGTCAATTACGGCTTTGCTGGGGAGTGTACCCGGCATACGGTAAACCGGTATCTAATATATCCGGGATGTTCGAAACCGCGGTTAGATTATGCCGCGAAACAAAATTGGCTAAACCGGGTGATTTGATTGTAATTACCGGCGGTGTGCCTTTAGGCCAGGCAGGCACTACGAACTTGCTAAAGGTTGAGAGAATCAACTAGTCAGACTGCACTGCAAATTCACTAACCGTGATTTTATAATCATAAGCGTTCATATGACCGTATTCCGAACCGTATTGAAAGACACCGGTAATTCTGACCTTGCCGTAATACTCCGTATAACCGGACGGAGTAACACTTTGCTTTCTAAGTCCGTCTCGAAAATTCTCCGGATAAGTGCCGGTTAACCATATCATTGGGGTTACCGGCGCCACATTCCCTTCACGGAACGAAGATGATTGTAAACTACCGGAAAGAACCGAGATTTCAAAACCGGAAAAGAAATAACCTTCGACGGACACCGTTTTGCCGTTATATTTCTCGGGATTGTTTAAAAGTTTGCTGAAATCGATCGTTATGGATTTATCGGCCGTAGCAACACACCCCACAACGAGTAAGGCAGTCGCCACGATTATTACTGTTAATAAAAAGATACTTCTTCGCTCCAGCATCAGGACAACCCTCAGTTATGATTTTCTAAATTAATATACGGTGAAAGAGCGAAAGTATTACAGACTCAATGTGAATGGAAGAAAATGAGCGACTACCGCGTTTTTTTGATTGTTACAGCTTCATCATTAATTTCCCGGTTTCGGGATATATATTCCTCAGACAATACCAGCCCGTGAGCGTAAGGTTTATTTTCTTTATCCACCGTAACAAAAGTAATCATTCCCGATACTGCCGAGGCCTTATTCTGATTTATAAAAGCCTGTCCGTGAACAGTAATACTGGTACGGCTAAGATAAGCGACCCTGCTTTTAATTTCAATAATATCACCGTTATTCGCCGGTTTTTTAAAATTCATACCGTGAACTTGAACGCAGACAATGTCTTGCGGCTTACCGGTCAGACGGCAGGCAGCAATAAAACACGTCTCGACAAACCATTCCGCCATTCTTCCGGCAAACAATGTACCATGGTGTTGCAAATCCTCGGGTCTTATTAAATGAGAAATTATAGTTTCTTCCAACATAGCAAACCCTCCGTTAGCCGGGTTTTTATATTATTTAGCTTTACCTTGTTTCGCTACGGCATCCATAGCTTTTTTTACTTCTGCTTCATCACCGAGATAGTAATGGCGGACCGGTTGAAGATAATTATCCAGTTCATAGACGAGCGGAATTCCGGTGGGAATATTAAGTTCGACAATATCTTTCTCACTGACATTATCCAGATATTTGACCAGTGCCCGCAGGCTGTTCCCGTGAGCGGAAATCAATACCTTTTTGCCGGATAGAATAGCGGGAGCTATTTTTTCATTCCAGTAAGGCATAAACCGGGCAACTGTATCTTTCAGACATTCGGTCAGCGGGATATCTTTAACGGAAAGTTCTTTATAACGCAAGTCGCTGCCGGGATAACGAGGGTCGTCCGGCGTCAGTGCCGGCGGCTGGATATCATAACTGCGCCGCCAGATTAAGACCTGCGGCTCGCCGTATTTAGCCGCCATTTCGGCTTTATTAAGCCCCTGCAACGCCCCGTAATGCCGCTCGTTGAGACGCCAGGAAAAATAAACGGGTATCCACATCAGGTCCATTTCATCCTGAGTTAACCAGAGAGTCCGGATAGCCCGCTTCAGTACGGAGGTGTAAGCTAAATCGAACGTAAAACCTTCGGCCTTAAGAACCTGACCGGCTTTTCTGGCTTCCGCAATCCCCTTTTCCGATAAATCGACATCCGTCCAGCCGGTAAAACGGTTCTCTTTGTTCCAGATACTTTCCCCATGCCGCAGTAAAACAAGCTTAAACATATATCACTCCTTGCAGATGTATTTTAACATAATAAAAAGAGAAGGAGAAAAATAAATCGGTTTTAAGCTATCAGTCATAAGTGTATTTTAATCAGCCTCGTTTCCTATCTCACTCGAGGGCAACTGTGTTATAATAATTTCAGTTTTAAGATGCTTACGAATACTATTTTTAAAAAGGATGGCAAGACTTGGGAACAGAAGAATTATTCGGATTTCTCGGCGGCACATTGATAACTATTGCGATGATTCCCCAGGTTTACCGTCTGTTCAAATTAAGAAGCGCCCGTGAAATAAGCCTCACTTTTACCGCCTTATTTCTGGTAGGAGGCATCTTCTGGCTGACCTACGGCCTCGTACTGATGCGGCCTTCTCTGATTTACGCCAATGTTGCGTCTATTATACTGGTAAGCCTGATGTTATTTGCGAAACTGAAATGGGGAAGAACACCCGATAATGAAAAACATCCGTAACTTTTGTATCATCGCTCATATCGACCACGGCAAATCCACACTGGCCGACCGTATTCTGGAACATACCGGCGTGATTCATACTACCGAGGTCGCTCAGGTGCTGGACAATATGGATTTGGAACGGGAACGCGGCATTACGATTAAAGCCAAGGCCGTCCGCATTCCCTATACCGCTAAAAACGGCGAGAAGTATATCTTAAACCTTATCGATACGCCCGGCCACGTGGACTTCAACTATGAGGTTTCCCGCAGTCTTAAGGCTTGCGAAGGGGCTATCTTACTGGTGGACGCCACGCAGGGCGTCGAAGCCCAGACCATCGCCAATGCTTATCTGGCAATCGATGCTAACCTCGAAATTATCCCGGCAATAAATAAAATAGATTTGCCCAATGCCATGGTTGAAGAATGTAAATTGCAGTTGGAAGAAATGCTCGGTCTTTCCTCTAAAGATGTTTTACTGGTCTCCGCCAAATCAGGCATCGGCGTCCCGGAGTTGCTGGAAGAGGTCGTGGATCGTGTCCCGCCACCGAGTGGCGATGCCGGCAATCCGTTAAGCTGCCTTATATTCGACTCTTACTATGATTCTTACCGCGGTGTTATTCCGCACATCCGTGTTTTCGACGGCAAACTGACGGCACACGATAAGATTATGATGAAGTCCACCGGCAAGACATTTGAAGTCGATGAAGTGGGTTATTTCCTGCCGGCTTTGGCTCCCACCGAAACGCTTACGGCCGGCGAGGTCGGTTATCTCGGGGCGGTTATCCGCGAAGTACACGACGCCAGCGTCGGCGATACTATTGTTTCCCCGGAGCACAAGGAAACCCCGGCGATTCCGGGCTTCCGCAGGGCGCAATCGATGGTGTTCTGCGGTATTTACCCCATTAATACCAGCGATTATCCAAAACTAACCGCTGCCCTCGAGAAATTCCAGCTAAACGATTCATCCTTAATATTTGAAAAGGAAACCTCGGCAGCATTGGGCTACGGCTATCGCCTCGGCTTTCTGGGAATGCTTCATATGGATATCACCATCGAACGGCTGAAGCGGGAATACGGACAGGAACTGATTGCCACAATGCCTTCGGTTATTTACAAAGTAGTCAAGCGTGACGGCGAGTCCGTGATGATTGATAACCCATCCAAATTTCCCGACCCTGCGACTATCGAGCACATCGAAGAGCCGATTATTAAAACACGCATTATCGTACCGCCTGATTATATCGGGCCGGTGATGGAACTATCGGAATCAAAACGCGGTACTCTCGTTGGTCTGGAGCATCCCGATATACGGCGGGCCCAATTAACCTACGATTTCCCACTGGCAGAAGTAATTTCCGGTTACTACGATAAACTCAAAAGCGTCAGCCGGGGATATGCCAGTATGGACTATGAATTTACCGGCTACCGCTCCGGAGATTTAGTTAAAGTGGACATCCTGGTCAAAGGGAATCAAGTAGACGCCCTTTCTTTTATTGCCACCCGTGAGCGGGCGATTGCGAAAAGCCGCCTGCTGATACACCGGCTTAGAAAACTAATTCCCCGACATAGCTTTGAAGTACCACTACAGGCAGTTATCGGCGGCAAGATTATCGCCCGTGAAGACATCGTCGCTACCCGTAAAGACGTGCTGGCAAAATGCTACGGCGGCGATATTTCCCGCAAGCGTAAACTTCTGGAAAAGCAGAAGGAAGGCAAAAAGAAGATGAAAATGGTCGGTCAGGTGGAAATACCTCAGGAAGCCTTCCTGATATTGCTTAAACTGGAAGACGAATAAATCAATACTACAAATGTCAAATACTACCAATATTTCAATAATAAAATAATAAGATATTGGATTATTTGTAATATTGGTATGTATTCGTAGTATTAAATTATTATCGGGAGGGGAATATGCGGGGTTTATATATACACGTTCCCTTCTGCGTCAAAAAGTGCGATTACTGTGATTTTTATTCGCTGCCTTCGAGCGGCGAGTCAATTCCTGTTTATGTTGAAGCGGTTCTCAAAGAAGCTCAAAAATACGAACGTCTGGAATACCGGACGCTTTACCTCGGCGGCGGTACTCCCAGTTTATTGGGTCCCCAATATCTTAGCACCTTATTAAGTGGCCTGTATCGGACATTCGACCTTCCCCAACTGGATGAAGCCACTATCGAGGCAAATCCGGAATCAGCGACTATCGAATTGCTAAATACCGCAAAAAATAAAGGAATAAACAGGGTTTCTATCGGCGTACAATCGCTTAACGATACCGAATTAAGAAGTGTCGGCCGTATTCACAGTGCAAATCAAGCCACCGCTGCTGTGATGAACGCCAAAAAGGCCGGCTTTACCAATATCTCCGCCGACCTCATTATCGGCCT
>CAZJQF010000001.1:0-12452 GCA_964547925.1 uncultured Dehalococcoidales bacterium | reverse complement strand
GGCGGCGAGTATGTCGGTCTCGGGCCTGCAGCGGCCTCTCATCTGGATGGCAAACGCTATAAAAATCAACCCGATTTAGAATCTTATCTCAAGTCTCCCACTAAACAGGTTACCGAGTTAGAGGAGCTTGCACCGGCCGCCAAAGCTGCTGAAGAAGCCATGCTGCGATTACGGCTGCTGGAAGAGGGCATGGATACCGAGGAAATGACCAAACGGTTCGGGGAAGCCAATATCGAGCCGATAATAAAAAGGCTGAACCAGTTGGTCATTGAGGAATCCTTATTAAGGGAAGGCTCCAGATACCGCCTGAATCCGGTTAAAGTGCTCGTTTCCAATCCCATACTGGCAAGAGTGCTGGGAGATTAAGGTAATAACAAACTACCAAATACAAATTACTAATTACTTTATTCAGCCTTCTTTGGCTTTCTTCTGTAACTCGTAGAGCTTGGTGAGTGCTTCCAGCGGGGAGAGCGAATTGATATCCAGCTTCGCCAGTTCTTCTAGGATCGATGATTTCTGGTTTAACATTGATAACTGAAAGGTCGGCGGTTCCGCAGACTTTTTAACTTTTGATAATTTAACCTGCTTCGGGGAGGCAGTTTCCAATTCGGCGAGGACTTCATGGGCCCGGTGCACGACGGATTTCGGCAGTCCGGCCAGTTGGGCTACGTGGATGCCGTAGCTCTTATCTACACCGCCCGGCACGATTTTATATAAAAAGATGACTTTTCCGCCTTCTTCGGCGACGGCCACGTTATAATTCTTTACGTGCGGCAGCAGACCGGCCAAATCGACCAATTCATGATAGTGCGTGGCAAAAAGGGTCTTGGAACCTAATCTCGGATGGTTATGGATATATTCCACGACCGCCCGGGCGATGGAAAGGCCGTCGTAGGTGCTGGTGCCCCGTCCGATTTCATCCAGAATAATTAAAGACCGAGAAGTGGCGTTATTCAGGATATTCGCCGTTTCCACCATCTCCACCATAAAAGTGGACTGTCCGGCAGCTATATCTTCTCCGGCCCCGATACGGGTAAATATCCGGTCCACCAGCCCTATTTTCGCCGAACCGGCAGGCACGTAGCTGCCGATTTGAGCCATCAATACGATTAGAGCGACCTGCCGCAAATAAGTGGACTTGCCGGACATATTAGGTCCGGTTAGTATGATAAGCTGGTTTTCCTCATTAGACAGACTTGTATCATTTGGAATAAAGCTGGCACTCTGCAAAGTCCGCTCGACTACCGGATGACGCCCTCCGTTGATAATAATTTCATTACCATCTGTTAATTCCGGCCGGACATAATTATACCGTACCGCTGCTTCCGCCAGCCCGGCCAGCACATCGGTATTAGACAAAGTGCGGGCTAATTCTAAAATAGCTTCGCTATAAGCGGCTATCTGGCCGCATACCTGGCGGAAAAGGCTGCTCTCCAGTTCATCGATACGCTCCTGGGCATTTAATATTAAAGACTCGTATTCCTTTAATTCCGGCGTAATAAAGCGCTCGCCGTTGACTAACGTCTGCTTACGGATATATTCGGCGGGCACCTGCGATAAATTCGACTGGGAAATTTCGATGTAATAGCCGAAAACCTTGTTATACCCTACCTTGAGCGATTTAATCCCGCTCTTCTCCCGCTCCTGCTTTTCCAAATTTGCCAGATATTGCCGGGCATTTTTCGACGAGGAACGCAACGTATCCAGTTCTTCCGAAAAACCCACTCTTATTACACCGCCTTCACCCAAAGTCGATGATGGTTCTTCCTCGATGGCCTTCGCAATCAGAGCTACCACGTCCGGGCATGGCTTTAATCCGGTCGCTAAAGCCTCGTTACCTACCGCTTTAGCCAACTCAGGGACCAATTCCAGACTCCGCCGGAAGGAAACTAATTCCCGTGGCAAAGCAATATTACTCTTGATACGGTTGATTAAACGTTCTAAATCCGCAATGTCCCCTAACAATGAAATAGTCTGATTGCGGGCTAAAGAATTACCTGTGAACCAGCCGATACCGTCCTGACGCTGTTTCAATATATCGATATCTAATAAGGGCTGCCCCAGCCATTTTTTCAGCAAGCGGCCGCCCATCGCAGTCTTTGTCAGGTCAATAACCGATAGTAACGAGCCGGTAGCTTCGCCGGAACGGCTGCTCTGGAATAGCTCCAGATTACGCTGTGTCTGGGCGTCCAGCGCCATATAAGTTTCCGTGGAATAAGTAGCCAAACCGCTTAATTGTCCCAGTACCGACTTCTGAGTTTCCTGCAAATACTGAATAATCGCACCGGCAGCCCTGATAGCCAGAGGCAAATTAGTACACCCGTAACCATCGAGTGTAGCGACCTTAAAATGGTCGATTAATGTCTTAAACGCGGTCTCGTATTCAAAACGCCAATCGTCCAAACGGGTTACCGGAGCCGACAGATTAAAGCCGTTAATATCCGCGTTTTTCGGAACAACACATTCCGCCGGTTTCAGCCGTTCAATTTCAGGAATTAACCGGTTTAAAGGCAGCTGGGTTACAGCAAATTCACCGGTGGAAATATCGATGTAAGCCAGTCCGGCTTCTTTCTCGTCCGGTATTATCCCTGCGAGGTAGTTGTTCGATTTACCGGCCAGCAGATTGGGTTCGATAACCGTGCCGGGAGTAACCACCCGGATAACATCCCTCTGGACAATACCTTTAGTTTCGCCGGGTTTGGTCATTTGCTCGCAGATTGCTACTTTATAGCCGCGGTTAATCAAACGGGCGAGATAATTATCGATGGCGTGATAAGGAATCCCGGCCATCGGGACTTTATGGCCTTTGCCCATTTCCCGGGAGGTCAGCACGATTTCCAGTTCCTTAGCGGTAATACGGGCATCCTCATCGAAAGTCTCGTAAAAGTCACCGAGACGAAAAAGGACAATTGCCTGCGGATATTGGTTTTTAATACGAAGGTATTGCTGGCGAATCGGGGTTTCTTTCATGATAAATATAATATACCGAACGGGCTCAAATTAAAACTATATTTCTTTTAAACCGATAAAATTACTGTTACGGCAACGGTTATATTTCAGCTTCATAACAGGTGGTGCACAGAATTCTCAGATTTGCCGATGAATCACCTTTCGTTTCGTCGATATAAAGCACATTCCAGCCGCCCCAGCCTCTCTTACCGCGGTTTTCCCAGATAAGAGGTTTGGCGCACGGAACGTAAAAATGGCTGTGCGTCCGCTTTTCGCATTCACACTGGGCACCTGCCCTGTCCCATGCCTGTTTTAGTACGTCATCCGGAATAGCCATATAAGTTCCTCCTTCCGGATCGGTCCGGTTTCGGGTTAGATTACCTTCTAAATTACAGTAATTACCCGATTTGCCACTAATTATAGCTTAAACACAAATAAAATGTAATACCCGATTATGGGTTAATTTTACAATGCGGTATTAGTGTAAAATGTAAAGCCTGCCGGAATCCGGCAGGCTTTAATAACAATAAACGACTATTAAGAGTTAAAATTCGCGTCCCAAATTCGCCAGAAATTCGGCATTACTCTTTGTCTTCCCCAAACGTTCCAATACTCGGGACATTGCCTCGGAAAAGTCATTGGTATTCTGGGAAATCATACCGACCATCCGGCGTAACAGCCAGACCTGTTTGAGAGTCGGTTCGTCCAGCAGTAGCTCCTCACGGCGGGTACCGCTGTGCTCGACATCGAATGCCGGGAAGATACGGCGTTCGGCCAGGCGGCGGTCCAGATGAAGTTCCATATTACCGGTGCCTTTAAACTCTTCATAAATAAGGTCGTCCATACGGGAACCGGTATCTACCAGACAGGTCGCGATAATGGTTAAGCTGCCGCCTTCCGCGGTATTACGGGCTGCTCCAAAAAACCGCTTGGCCGGATATAACGCCACCGGATCGATACCGCCGGATAATGTCCGTCCTGAAGAAGGCATAGCCAGGTTATAAGCACGGGTTAGACGGGTAATACCGTCGAGAAGGATAAATACGTCCCGGCCGCTCTCAACCATTCTCTTTGCCCGTTCCAGAGCCAGTTCAGCCACACGCGTCTGGTTTTCCACCTGCTCGTCAAAGGTGGCTCCGATGACCTCGCCTTTCACGGAGCGTCTCATATCGGTAACCTCTTCCGGACGCTCACCGATAAGACAGACAATCAAATAAATATCATTATAGTTACTCGTAGCTGCATTGGCAATCGATTTGAGTAGTATTGTTTTACCGGCTTTAGGCGGTGAAACAATCATACCGCGCTGACCGCGACCGATGGGAGCGATCATATTTACCAAACGTGTCGATAGATTTTCCGGAGTAACTTCCAGATTAATTAAGCGGTCAGGGAAAGTCGGTGTAAGCGAGGAAAAATAGGGTCGGCCGCGGGCTAATTCCGGATCTAAATCGTTAATCGCTTCCACCCGCAACAGACTGCTGTACTTTTCACCGTTTTTAGATGGACGTCCCTGGCCGATAACCATATCGCCGGTCCTTAATCCGAAGCGGCGAATCTGCGATTGGGAAACATAAATATCCGCCGAACTGGGTAAAAAGGACTGCTGACGCAGAAAGCCATAGCCTTCGGTCATTATTTCCAAAATGCCGCTGCAGAAGATATTACCCTGCTGTTCGGTCTGTGCCTGCAGCAGACGCATTACCAGGTCCTGCTTCTTTGCCCCGGAGTAGTTGGAGAGATTCATCTCCTTCGCCAGACTAATCAAATCTTCCCGGCTTTTAGTCTCCAGTTCGGTAATGTTAAACATATTACACCTCGCTTGCCCTGTTATTAAAAATAGGGACAGTATTACCTTTATTAGGGTTATCGAATACAAATAGTATTACGATTAATAATTTGAACCGTTATCAGTTTAATTCATCAACGCAGCAAATAAAAACTTACGCTTTCCCCTTGCCGGATTTCTGAGCCGCGCTTTTCCAATCAGCCATAAAACGGGCTACGCCCGTATCAGTTAAAGGATGCTGCATCATTTGAATCAACACATTATAAGGAACAGTAGCAATTTGAGCACCGGCCTTAGCGGCAGCCATACAATGCTGCGGATGGCGGATACTCGCAGCGATTACCTCAGTTGAGTAGTTATAATAATCATACACCGCCACGATATCTTCGACAAGTTCCATACCATTATGCCCGATGTCATCGAGTCTACCGACGAACGGACTGACGAAAGCTGCCCCGGCATTAGCGGCCAGAATAGCCTGATTCAGAGAAAAACACAAGGTAAAGTTAACCTTTATTTGTTCTTTTGCCAGTGCAGAAGTAACTTCCAAACCGGCCATGGTAGCCGGTATCTTAATCACCACATTTGGAGCCCATTTCGCCATTTTCCGGGCCTGTTTCAGCATCTCTCCCGGTTCTTCGGAAACCACTTCCACGGAAACCGGACCGGACACTATCGAACATATTTCTTTTACCGCGGCTTCATAGTCCGCCAGACCTTCTTTCATCATGAGTGACGGGTTAGTCGTAACCCCACTGATAACTCCAAGTCTGGCACCCTGCCGTATTTGTTCTATGTTAGCGGTATCTAAAAATATACGCATCAAATCAACTCCATATCCAGATTATTTACTTTAATTTTAACGGCAGCGGCGGCTGAGCACCTTCTCTCAGCACATTTTTCGCTGCTGCGATAAAATCGCGGAATAACGGCTCCGGCCGGTTCGGTCTCGAGGTAAACTCCGGGTGGAACTGGCAACCCACCATCCAGGGATGGTCGGCTAGTTCACAGACCTCAACCAGAATACCGTCCGGCGAAAGGCCGCACAATACCATACCGGCAGCGGTCAACTGCTCGCGGAAACGGTTATTGAACTCAAAGCGGTGCCGGTGTCTTTCCTGTATAGCGGCTTTACCGTAGGCTTTACCGGCCAGGGAGGAGGTCTCCAGTTTGCACGTATAATTACCGAGACGCATTGTCCCGCCCTTGCCTTTAACTACTTTTTGATCTTCCATTAAATCGATAACCGGATAAGCCGTGCCCGGATTAAACTCGGTAGAGTTTGGTTCCTGATTGTTTAAGCAATGTCTGGCGAATTCGATAACCATTACCTGCATGCCCAGACACAGACCCAGATAAGGAATTTTCTTCTCCCGGGCATATTTCGCCGCTTTTATCATGCCCTCAATGCCGCGTACGCCGAACCCGCCGGGCACGATGATACCCTGGACGTTCCGTAAATACGTGTCCGGGTCAGCCCCGTCTTTTTCTAAATCTTCCGATTGAACCCAGGTTAAATTAATAGCACGGCTATGGAATAACGCCGCATGGTGTAAAGCTTCTCTAACCGAATAATAGGCATCTTTTAATTCTACATATTTACCGACCAGAGCAATATTAACCGGTTCCCTTTGAGCGTGCAGTTTGGCTAATACTTCCTGCCACTGGCTTAAATCACACGGTTTTGTCTTCAGCCCGAGCTTTTCGATAACGAGTTGTCCTAACCCCTGTTCATTTAAAAAGACGGGCACCTCATAAATCGAATTAACCGTCGGCAGCGGTATCACTGCCTTTTTTTCTACATCGCAGAATAATGAAATCTTATCCCTGAGACTTTCGGGAATCGGATAATCGCTGCGGCAAATTATAATATCGGGCTGGATACCGATACGCCTTAATTCGTTAACACTGTGCTGAGTCGGCTTGGTCTTCAATTCACCCGTCGATAACAGATACGGCAAGTAGGTCACATGAATGTATAATACATTTTCCCGCCCGACATCGTTCCTCATCTGCCGGATAGCTTCAAGGAACGGCTGACCTTCAATATCACCGACGGTGCCGCCGACTTCGATAAGAATAACCTCAGCTTTCGATTTATCGGCTATCCGCCCGAAACGGTCCTTGATTTCATTCGTCAGGTGCGGAATTATCTGAATGGTGCCGCCGAGAAAATCGCCGCGTCTTTCTTTCGCAATTACGGCACTGTAAATTTGACCGGAGGTTACGTTCGATTCTCGCGACAGATTAATATCGATAAACCTCTCGTAATTGCCGAGGTCCAGATCCGTCTCAGCACCGTCTTCAGTCACGTATACTTCGCCGTGCTGATAAGGAGACATCGTACCGGGGTCGACATTAAGATAAGGGTCTAATTTTTGAACGGATACGCTTACCCGGCAACTCTTTAAAATCGTACCGATTGATGCGACCGCAATGCCTTTGCCTACAGAACTAACTACGCCGCCGGTAACAAATATGTATTTTGGCATAAAGATTATTTAACACACCCTGAGGAAAAATAGAGTTTTTTTTAATAGGAAGGTCTAAGATACCAATTCTTGAATCTGCGGATACAACACTTTCTGACACGATAATTATAGCAGAGAAAAACCGTGTTCTGTCAATACTTACCGAAATATTTTTTCGCTTTTCGGGTTTATTTCCTGATATACAGGGCTTAATTTTGTACTAACGATGTTAAAGAATACGACCTTATATCGAATATTAAATAATAAAGAAATCCCCATATTTCAGGCACATTTTATGCCTGCCGAATACTTCGATCTACTCTTGACTTTTTACCCATATTATTGTTATATTTCTTATTTAATACATCAAGCATAATTCATTGTGGAGGAAAATATATGGCAAAACCTAAGTTAAGAGAATTAAGACGTTGCTACGGTTTCGATGAAGTAGCCATCATGCCCGGTGACGTAACGGTTAATCCCGACCAGACAACAATTGACCTCAAAATCGGCGACCTGAAATTCGATGTGCCTATTATCGCCGCCGCCATGGATGCGGTAACCGATGTCAATACCGCTGTTCAGTTGCACAAAATGGGCGTACTGGCTGTTCTGCACGGCGAAGGCGTCCAGACGAAATACGAAAATTCACAGGAAGTACTCGATGAAATCGTACACGCTCCGCAATCGGAAGTTACGGCGATTTTACAGAAAATTTATTCCGCTCCCATTAGAGAGGATGTCCTGGCAAAAAGAATCGAAGCCATTAAGAAAGCCGGGGCTATTTGTGCCGTATCCGTGACTCCGGCAAACACCAAACGGTTAATCCCGGTCATTTTGGCTGCCAAAGCAGATATGATTGTCGTCCAGTCCACGGTCACGACTGCCAGACATGTCTCGAAGAGCTACAAAGGACTGATACTTTCCGATTTATGCAAATCGGTGCCGATTCCGGTAGTGGTCGGCAATTGCGTCAGCTATAGTGCCTGTCTCGAAATTATGAGAGAAGGCGTCGCCGGAATGCTTGTCGGTATCGGCCCCGGTTCCGCCTGTACTTCACGTCAGGTTCTCGGCGTCGGCGTACCCCAAGTAACAGCCACGCTGGACTGTGCTCAGGCCCGGGATGATTACTTTAAAGAATCCGGCCGGTACGTACCGATTATCACCGACGGCGGTATGATTAACGGCGGCGATATGTGTAAAGCCTTCGCTTCAGGTGCCGATGGTGTTATGCTGGGTTCCATTTTCGCTCAGGCAAAAGAAGCCCCCGGTAAAGGTTACCACTGGGGTATGTCCACTCCTTCACCCGTTTTGCCCAGAGGCACCCGGATTAGAGTCGGGACGACCGGTACGCTGCAGCAAATTTTATTTGGTCCGACTTCAGTTACCGACGGTACTCAAAACTTCGTCGGTGCCTTGAGAACCGCGATGGGATTCTGCGGCGCCTCTACGGTTGAAGAATTCCATAAAGCCGAAGTGGTCGTCGCTCCGTCTATTATCACAGAAGGTAAAGCCTGGCAGCGCGGTATGACGTGTTCCACCTAATAGTTTTAGTGCATTAAACACAAAACCCGTTCATCACAAAATGAACGGGTTTTTCTTTTATCTCACTTTAATGGCGACTATTCGTCTTCTTCTTCCTCATCAAGTTCTGCCGATTTCGCCGGACTCATCAGAGGCAATACCACATCTACTTTTTTCGATTTCCGCGGCAACGGAAAAACCGCTTTATCTATTTCCTGGCGCAGGCTCTTTAACTTTTCACCTTCTGAGCCCATAACAACGACACCGTCAACCCCGACGCTCCATAACGTCTGCAATTCCAGAACTGTTACTTCTGGAGACACCGCTGCCAGCAAAGGCTTTGTCAAAAGATTATCCAGCCGCTGTAACGAAATGAGATATTGCCAGTCCATCTTTTCCGGTAAACTACCGACGAACACCGCTTCTACCGGCAGGTCGTCGATTGCTCTTAACTGAGTGTCAGGTATGTTTATATCAATTTCGAGTATCCGACCCATTTTAGCCGGCGTTTCGAAAAGAGATGTATTCGGCGGAAAAGCCAGAAAATCTACCGGAAGAGACGCGGTTTTTGCCTTTTCAGATTTCGGACTCTTAAGCCAGCCGCCCCAGATGACTCCCGGTACCTCTTGATTCAACTTGGATATATAAGAAATAATGGAACCAATAGAATTATCACTGAATACTACTGCGTCTGCCCCGCCGACGCAAGCGGCGATATCTTTCGTATCCGTATTTACACAGGCCGCCAGAAGAATTCTGGGTTTTTCCTGAGCCGGCGCTTTACCGAAGCCCAGCGGTGCCGGAGTTAACTGCGTATGGCTCTTTAACTTCCCAATGAATTTACTCATTTATTACTCCCCTCTTAATTCGAACAGTTTTAGTATAGCAAAATATTACAGGACAGCAACAGGCCGTTTGGCCAAATATCCCTCTTATTGGAGTTTTAGTCTTATCTTGGTTATAATGCTATTACTGTATTGAGATGAGAGTAATCGCGGGTAAAGCCAAAGGACATCAATTGAAAGTTCCGAAAACGGAAGTGGTCAGGCCGGCTACCGACCTGGTTCGCGGGGCGATTTTTTCCATTCTGGAATCTATGGCAAAAGACTGGTCCCGGGTTCTTGACCTATACTCCGGCAGCGGAGCGATGGGTATCGAAGCTCTTAGCCGCGGGGCTGATTTTGCCGATTTTGTTGACCGCCAACAGCGTTGCTGTGATATAATTAAGCAAAATTTAGCTAAAACAAAGCTCGAAGACCAGGCTCACGTTTATTGTTGCAGCGTTGTAAAAGCCATCTCATTTTTAAAAGGAGAATACGGTATAATCATTATGGACCCGCCGTATGCCAATACGGTAATCGGTGAGGTCATTACCCATGTAGCAGTATCGGAATTAGTCGGTAAAAATACCGTAGTAGTTATCACTCACTCTCCCCATCTTACTTTAAACACCGAATATGGTCCGTTAAAGATGATAAAAGAACACCGTCATGGTGATAGTTGCATTGCGATATATAAAAAGGAGGTTCAGCCTTGTCAACCACCATTGCAGTCTACCCCGGCAGTTTCGACCCCATAACAAACGGACACCTGGATATTGCAACCAGAGCGTCTCGAATATTCGATAAAGTTATCTTCGCTATTTATGACATCCCGGCAAAGAATCTTCTTTTCACGACCGAAGAGAGAGTCGAGCTAGCCACCAAATCATGCGCTCATTTGAAGAACATTGAGGTATGCAGCTTCGCCGGCCTGACGGTTAATTTCGTCAAAGAACGGGGGGCTCAGGTAATCGTCAGAGGTTTACGCGCCGGTGCCGATTTCGAACGTGAATTCGATATGGGAATGATGAACAAATATCTGACGCCGGATGTCGAACTTGTTTGTTTTATGGCCAGCTTCCGTTATCAGTTTCTCAGCTCCAGTCTGCTGAAAGAAGTCGCGAGTTTGGGCGGTAACGTCGATAACCTGGTCCCGGAACCGGTCGTTAAAGCACTTAAGATGAAAATCAGCGAAGGCAAGCTCAAACTTGCCCGCAAAAAATAAATTAAGGTAAAATAAAAACAGGAGGAAAAAACGAATGGCTTATAAAATCACAGAGGAATGTATTGCTTGTGGCGCTTGTCAGTCGGAATGTCCGAACGAAGCTATCGGCGACGGAGAAACTACCAGCGTTATCGACCCGGACAAATGCACTGAGTGTGTCGGTGCTTTTGAATCATCACAGTGTTCCAGTGTTTGCCCGGTTGACGCCCCGCAGAAAGACCCGGCTCATGTTGAAACGAAAGAACAGTTATTAGAAAAATGGAAAAAGCTGCATCCGGGAAAAACCCCTAAAGTTTAGTAAATAATAGAGAAAAATATTAAAGGCGGGTCTTGCGACCCGCCTTTTTTTTATTGGAGTAGTGATTTTATTGAATCGAACTCACCGGGAAGCAGCGCCAGCACGAGTGGAAAAGTATTTAACAAAAATTTGCCTAACGCCGAGCCGGAAATAACATCGGCACCCATGCTGGTATATTTGACCCAGATAGCCAAAATTGCGCCACAGAATATCGCCCCGACCAGCAGACCGACAACGCCCCCGACCAGACGGTTAACCCAGCCCAATAAAATAGCGGAGACGAATTTCGTCAGCAGCCAGGCGATTACGGCAGCGATAATCATAACGACGATAAATATAATGACATAAGCCACAACTTTGGCCGCTTGCTCGGTCGGTATGAAAGTCATTACATCGGCAAGACGCACGTAAAGCCGTCCGGCCAGAAAAATGGCGAGTATCAAACCTGCCAACGATACCACCATCTTAATCAGGCCGTTCTTTATACCTAAAATGATACCGGCGACCAGAACGATTGCGAGAACAATATCCAGCCAGTTCATCAGTCACCTCCTGTGATTAATTCTATACGAAAAGTATAAAAGAAATAAACGTAATGAGCAAGGAGTATATTTCATCGGGTTTACCGGCTTATAATCCGGAACCGGAATTTACTTACTATTTCCCCAGTTCTTTAGCCCGTTTGAGAGCAGCTTCAACGGCCTGAGTGACGAGCAGTTTAAAATTGCCCTTTTCTAATTGCTCGATGGCAGCGGCAGTCGTTCCGCCCGGTGAAGTGACGGCTTTCCGAAGGTCAGCAGGTTTCTTGCCGGATTTCTGTAAAAGATTCGTTGCTCCAACGAGTGTTTGAAGTGCCAGCTTTTCGGCAGCTTCCGGCGTCCAGCCGATTTTTACGGCAGCATCTACGAAAGCTTCGACAAAGTAAAAGACATAGGCCGGGCCGCTGCCGCTGACAGCGGTAGCCATATCCAGATATTTTTCATCATCCACAAATAATTCCTGACCCATCACGCCAAGTATGGCTTTCGCCTGCTTCTTCTGAGTGGTGGTAACGGCCGGAGTAGCCGTCCAGACGGTCATTCCTTCACCGGTTTGTGCCGGTGTATTGGGCATCGACCGTATAATCCGCTCGTGATTCAGACCACCGACGATTTTATTAATGGTCGCACCGGCAATAATGGATAAGATTAGCTGTGCAGCTTTTAGTTTATTGTTCAATTCAGTTAAGACGGAATGCAGAACCTGGGGTTTCACAGCCAGGACAATAATTTCCGCGTCTTTAACTGCAGCTAAATTATCCATAGTTACGGATACTTTATATTCTTTTTTCAAATAATGCCGACGGTCTTCGCTGACATCGCTGACACAAATTTCT